>JAPLIR010000018.1 GCA_026389015.1 Candidatus Dependentiae bacterium
GAATTGTTAATTTCTTAGAAAGTTCCCCATGCCCCAAAACTTTCAACATCAAACCTTTTTTGCCCTTGTGAGCTTTAATGATACCTTTTTCTACCAAAGCTTCTTTATTTACTATGGCACCAGCATCAAAACCATTTTCAATTTGTTCTAGATTAACAATGACAAAGTTGTCTTTGAAATTGAAATTGTTAAAACCACGTTTTGGCAAACGTCTGAAAAGTGGCATTTGGCCACCTTCAAATCCGATTCTAACATAACCACCTGAACGTGCTTTTTGACCTTTGTGACCCTTACCAGAAGTGCCACCAAGTTTACCACCACGGCCAACTCTTTTTCTTTTTTTAACTAATGGACTTAAATTATTAAGCTGCAACATTTTTTGATCCAATCATCTCTTTTACTGTTGTTCCTCTTTGATGAGCTAGCACACTTGCAAGACGTAATTTTGCAAGCGCATTTAACGTTGCTTTTGCAACGTTCTGACGGTTGGAAGAACCTAAAGATTTAGCAAGAATATCCTTAATGCCAATCGCTTCCATAATCGCACGCATAGCGCCACCAGCAATAACGCCAGTACCCTTAGCTGCGGCTCTAATCATTACTTTGCTTGCGCCATGTTGGCCCAAAACATCGTAAGGGATTGTAGTGCCACGCAAAGGAATAGTAATTAAATGTTTACGAGCCTTATTAGTCGCTTTAGCAATAGCTAAAGAAACTTCGCGGCTTTTTCCAATTGCAATACCAACTTGACCTTCTTTGTCACCAGATACAACAAGGGCTGAAAATGAGAACCGTTTACCACCTTTAGTTACTTTGGTAACACGATTAACACTCACCACTGTATCGATGAAATTGTTGTCTTTCCTCTCTGCCATTTCAGTAATCCTGTCTTAGATTATGTATCTTACTAAACTTTTAATCCGCCTTCACGCAAACCATCAGAGAGTTCTTGAACTCTTCCATGATACAGGTATCTACCTCTATCAAATATGACAGTGCTAATTCCTTGATCTTTTGCACGTTTTGCAAGCTCAAGACCAACTGAACGCGCAATTTCTTTTTTGCTACCAGTTGCATCAAGCTCTAATGATGAACAACTTGCAACAGTCTTGCCTAAAGTCATGTCAACGATTTGAGCATAAATATGCTTTAAACTTCTAAATACTGAAACCTTTGGTACCAAAATATTTTGCTTCAAGGTACTTCTAACACGAAGCACTCTACGCTTTATTCTTGCTTTTTGTTTTTTCTCAAAACTCACAGTCTATACCTCACTAAAAAATCATAACAATCATTGCAATTATGCAGACTTAGTCTTACCAGCTTTACGAGCAATTACCTCGTTTGCTAGCTTAACGCCAGTGCCCTTATATGGCTCAGGTGGTCGCAGTGCTCTCACCTTGCTGCATACATGCCCAACCAAAAACTTATCAGATGATCTGAAAATAAGTTTTTGACCGGTTTTATCAACTTCCAACGTCACTTCTTTTGGCAACTCAAAATCAATTTTATGGCTAAACCCTAGAGTAAAGACAACATTTTGACCTGATACTGCAGCCTTGAAGCCTAATCCATTAATACGCATCTCTTTTTCAAAAGGAACATCTGAACCTTTGATTTTATTAAAAAGTAGCGCTCTGTTAAGTCCCCAAACACGGTTGACTTCACGTTGCGCTGTATGCGCACCTTTGACATCTTGAGCAGCAGTAATAACAAGTTTTTTACCATTTAACTCTGCAACTAGTTCAACTGGCAACACATGTACGCCAGAAACTTTTTTGCCGACATAATGTATTTCTTGTCCTTTTACTTCTACCTTGACATCGCCAATATCTATAGGTTTTCTACCAATCTTAGACATACTAAATACCTCTTACCAGACAGTACAAATAACTTCGCCGCCAACACTCAATGATTCTGCCGTCTTATGAGATATAACTCCCTTACTTGTTGTAAGGATAGAAAGACCTAATCCACTAATAACCGGCTTAATGGTGCTTGCACCAGTATAAAAACGGCGGCTAGGCTTACTGATACGTGTAATTTCATGAATAACTGATTCACCATCAACATATTTGAATAATACTTTTATTGATTTTTTACCAGCTTCATCAGTTTCGACAACAAAATCACGAATAAAACCTTCTTCTTTTAAAATTTGCGCAATTGCATCACGCATTTTTGCATAAGGCGCAAGAACAAAAGGCTTAGAAACTAACAATCCGTTTCTAATAATCGTTAAAAAATTTCCAATAGAGTCTATTGACATTATAGTCCTTCCATTATAAAAATTTTACCAGCTGGTCTTCTTAACACCAGGAAGTAATCCTTCTAAAGCATTTTTTCTAAAACAAATACGACACATCATAAACAATCCCATGTAAGCTCTTGGTCGTCCACAAAGCTTACAACGATTCTTTTGTCTAACCGCAAACTTGGGAACCTTATTTGCTTTTACAATTAATGACTTTTTTGCCATTGTATTCCTCAGCTAACTAACATTTATGCTTTACGAAACGGCATTCCAAAACTCTTCAGCAACTCATAACCTTGTTGATCATTTTTCGCTGTGGTTTGAATAGTAATGTTCATACCATAGAGCTTATCAGTTACTTCATAATCAATTTCTGGAAAGATAATCCACTCTTTAACACCTAAATTATAAGAGCCTCGACCATCAAATTTCGATGGAACCCCTTGAAAATCACGTACTTTAGGTAAAGCTAAAGATATAAGCTTATCCAAAAATTCATACATTCTTTTTTTTCTTAAAGTAACCTTAACACCTATAGGCATGCCTTCACGTAGCTTAAAGCCCGCTATAGATTTCTTTGCCAATGTTTTTACTGGAGCTTGCCCAGCAATTTTAGCAACAACCGTCATCACTTTTTGCAAAACTTTATTATCCGCAACAGCATCTCTGACGCCAACATTAAGAACAATTTTGCTAACTTTAGGAATTTCCATACAGTTGCTCAAACCAAGCGTTTGCTGTAGCTGAGAACGGAGTTCCTTGTTATACAATTCTTCAAGCCGCGCTTTTTCCATTCTTATCCTTAACCAAAACCTGCTAACTTAAAATATTTCTTTACAATTATTGCACGTGCGAACTCTCTTGCCGTCTTCTAAAACCTTAGTATTAACACGACAAGCATTTTTACATGAGCTACACACTGGCATAACATTAGATAAAGCTATGAAACTTTCTTCTTTTTTAATACTAGAAGCTTCCCCTTGTTTACGCGCCTTAACGTGTCGCGTAACAATAGCGATATCCTTCACCATTACTTTGTCATGTTTAAAGGACAATGCAATGACAGTACCGGTTTTATCTTTATCTTTTCCTGCCAAGACCATTACTCTGTCATTTTTTTTAACACGCGCTACCATAATATCCTCTTACAAAACTTCCGGTGCTAAAGAAACTAATTTGACATATCCCTTTGCTCGCAATTCACGAGCGATAGGACCAAAAATACGTGAGCCAATCAACTCATCATCTTTAATGATCACAGCAGCATTATCGCCAAAGCGAATATAACTACCATCATCACGACGATAAGCTTTTTTTGTTCTCACTATTACAGCAGTTACAATATCACCTTTTTTTACCATGCCCCCTGGAATTGCTTTCTTGACAGCGCATATAATCTTATCACCGAGATAAGCAAATCTTTTACGCGTACTGCCAATAATATGAAAGCATTGTATCTCTTTAGCGCCAGAATTATCGGCTACCTCTAAATAGGATTCTTTTTGGATCATAACAGTTTACCTTCTACTGATTAACGGCACGTGCCTGCACAACACGGGCTAGGTACATATACTTAGTTTTAGAAACTGGACGACCTTCATAAAATTCAACGATATCACCAACATTGGCTTGCCCATTTTCATCATGAACTTTATATTTTTTAACTTTATGCATCGTTTTGTGAAAAACAGGATGCGTATAGGTCCTCACTATTTCAACAACAATGGTTTTATCCATTTTGTCTGATAAGACCTCACCTACAAACACCCGTTTCTGTGTTTGTTCTTTTTTTTCCATATGTACCATAACCTTTACGCCTTACTTAATAATCGCTATTTATTGCTACGCTTGACGTAAATACGTCGAAACTTGAGCAATGTTTTTTCTAATTTTTTTAAATTGAGAATAATCTTTAACATGCGCAGTAGAAGCATTCAATCGCAACCCAAAAAGATCTCGTCTGAATGCATCAAGCTTCTCCTGAAGCTCTTGAGCATTGAGTTGTTTCATTTCTTCTTTGACCTTAGTCATTTTCATAAAAAGCTACCATTGTTAAAATTGCACTTCTTGATCTTTTTTAATAATCTTCGTTTTCATAGGAAGCTTATATGCAGCAGAACGTAACACTTTACGTGCATCCACTTCACTTAATCCAGCGACTTCACAAACAACTCTACCACGCTTAACTACTGATACCCATAGCTCTGGATTACCCTTACCTTTACCCATACGAGTTTCGGCTGGTTTTTTTGTAACAGGTTTATCCGGGAAAACACGTAAAAAGAACGTGCCAACTTTTTTTAAACTACGAGAAACAGTAACCCGCATCGCTTCGATTTGTTGAGCGGTCAACCGAGATGGCTCCATCGCTTGGAGACCGTATTCACCAAAATGAATAGTACGAGCACCTTTGGATCTACCCCGAAGGTTACCTTTTTGAACTTTTCTATATTTTGTCTTTTTCGGCATCAACATAATTTTATTCTTTCATGCAATAGTTAGATTTGTTGGTATTCGCCCCTGCAAATCCAAACCTTGATTCCTATTTTGCCATATGTCGTGTACGCTTCTGCAAGACCATAATCAATGTCAGCTCGCAAGGTATGTAAAGGTACAGAACCAACACGAGTCCATTCGGTTCGAGCTATTTCCGCGCCATTCAAACGACCAGCACAACAAATTTTAATCCCTTTTGCGCCAGCTTTCATTGCAGAAAGAGCAGCTTTTTTCATAGCCTTTTTATAGCTGCCTCTTTTTTCCAATTGGTCAGCAATGTTTTTGGCAACGATTATAGCGTCTAATTCAGGGGTCTTGATTTCTTGTACTGAAATTTCCACATTGCTCTTTTTGATCTTAGCAATGAGTTGATTACGCAAGAAATCTATTTCTTGACCTCTTTTACCTATAACAGCACCAGGACGAGCAGAGTGAACAACAATGCGCACATTGTCGCCAGCTTTTTCAATCTCAATACGAGAGATTTCTGCCTTTTCTAAAGAAGTATCTAGAAATCTTCTGATTTCCAAATCTTCTAACGCTTGCTTGCCGTATGAATTTCGTGCAAACCAACGCGCGTCCCAATCACGATAAACACCTAATCTAAATCCAATTGGATGAACTTTTTGACCCACCGTTATGCCTCTTTCTTATTAGCAACAGGTTCAACAATAACACTCATGTGACTCAACCGTTTTCTTTGAATATTAGCACGACCCATGGCGCCTGGCTTAAAATAACGAATTATAGGCCCCTGATCAATGCGAATTTCCTTAACAGTAAGTTGAGCCGCTTCAACTTTTCCTAATTGTAACGCATTAGCTGCAGCTGACTTTAAAACCTTATGAATAGGCTCTACCTTCTTCAAAGCACAGGTAGCAAGCCAATTCAAGGCGTACTGAACATTCTTCCCGCGTATCACATCGGCAATTGGCCTCAATTTATACGGAGAGATACGAATGTATCTAGCTATAGCCACATATTTTTTTTCTTCTTGCATGTACTTAAAACCTCAAGTTATAACTCAAGAATGCATCCCAAAATTGATGTAATCATTTAAATTTTACATCAAATACTGCAACGTGGCAACCTTGACTAACATATTTATCAACTATTATTCATCTTTTGAAGATGCAGAAGCTCCAGTTTGTCTTTGACCACTGTGAAGTCTAAATGTTCTGGTAGGAGAAAACTCACCCAAACGGTGTCCAACCATATTTTCAGTTATAAAGACAGAGACAAACTTTTTACCATTATGCACTGCAAAGGTTAGGCCAACAAATTCTGGCGTAACCATACTTCTACGTGACCATGTTTTAATGGCCTCGCGCTTACTACTATCCTTAACCTTATTTACCTTATCCAGCAATGATGGCTGTACATAAGGTCCTTTTTTTGCCGATCTTGTCATACGTCATGTACCTCATTCAACAATGAACAACTTATCTATTTTTTGCGGCGTTTCAGGATTAATGGATTTACACGAACTCGTGTTCTTGTACCCTTACATCCTTTACCCCATGGCGTCATCGGGTGAGAACCAGATTTTGAACGACCTTCACCACCACCATGTGGGTGATCAACAGGGTTCATAGCCATACCACGAACGTGAGGTCTAAACCCACGGTGACGTGTGCGACCAGCTTTACCCCAGCTGATGTTTTTATAGTCAGCATTACCAAGTTCGCCAACAGTTGCCCAGCAAGCGCCGAGTACCAAACGAATTTCACCTGAAGGCATTTTTAGAGTCACGTGATCGCCACTTTTAGCAACCAATTGCGCTGACGTTCCTGCACTACGAGCAAATTTACCGCCTGATCCAGGAGTAATTTCAATATTATGTACCATAAAACCTGATGGTATACTACTTAATGGTAAACAGTTACCTGGCTTTGCTTCAGCACTCTTGCTCGCAATAACGGTATTGCCAACGTGTAAGCCTTCTGGCATCAAGATATATTTTTTAGCGCCGTTTTGATAAACAACTAAAGCAATACGTGTATTACGATTAGGATCGTACTCAACTGCAGTTATTGTTCCTAAAACGTCACGATCGCTCCGTTTAAAATCAACGATGCGATATTTTTGCGGTGCGCCACCGCCACGGTATCTTACCGTTGTGCGACCATATGCGTTTCTTCCGCCGCTTTTTCTTAACAACCCAACTACAAGGCCTCTTTCTGGCTTCTTCTTTGTCAGGTCACTTGTATCAAGAAAAGTTTGAAAACGCAAAGATGGGTTTCGCGGCCTTCTACTGATTATTGTCATTGTTTACCCTTAATCACTTTGCCAAAGTATCTTTTGGACTTCTTGATTTATTCTCTTGAGATACAACAACTTTGCCAGATTGGTCTAGCAGATCAAGAGAATATCCCTCTGCTAAAGTAATAAACGCCTTTTTTTGTAAAGTTCCCTGTACAATGCGTTTTCCAGCTTTTTTAAATTTGCCTTTGCGTACCGAAATGTTAACGCTTTCAACTTTAACATCAAAAAGTTTTTCTAAAGCTTCCTTAACAAGCGGTTTATTCGCGTGTGGATGAATCCTTAAAACAAGTTTTTTAAGTTTTTTGTTTAAATCGTACGATTTTTCGGTAATCACTGGCCCTACAATTACATCATAGATTGTTAAATCCATTTGCCAACCATTCCTTTAAAGTGGTCTAGATCTCTTTTAAAGACTACCCAACGAGTGCCTTGTACCAAATCAAACGCATTTGCTTGATCATAAAATAAAATTCTTACGTTTGAAATATTAGCAAACGATGAATACGTAAGCAGATCGCCAACTGGCATGAACACCGTTACTTTGCCATCAACTAATCCAGCATTTTTCAATAAAGTATATGCTAGATTTGTTTGAGGCCTATTGTCAGACAAAGTCCAATCGAGATATGCAACACGACCAGCATTTAACTGATTAAAAGCGATATCACTCAATACGTTCTTCTTCAGACTCTTGGTAACTTTTAATGTTCTTACACGTGGTTGTGGACCAAAACAAACGCCACCCTTACGCCACAAAGGAGAACGAGCTGATCCAGCACGTGCTCGACCAGTTCCCTTTTGTTTCCAAGGTTTTTTATTGGAGAATGCAACTTCGGAACGATCTTTACATCCAACAGTTCCTTGGCGCCAGTTTTGTAATAGAGCGCGAACCCATATAGAAAAACCTACTTGGGACGCTCTTTCGTTTGTTGCCGGCAAACCAGCTTCTTTGACAGAAAGCGTATCATGCTTTAGTGCGCTGTTGCTCGTTGCTTGCGTTGTTTTTGTTACTTTTTGTTTCGCCATGTTCTTCCTACGCTTTCTTCACAAAGACCAAAGATCCTGACTTGCCAGGAATTGAACCTTTTACCAACACAATGTGGCGATCGCGTTCAACTTTAACAACATCAAGCTTTCTCATCATCTTTTGTAAAACGCCCATATGACCAGGCAATTTTTTTCCTTTAATAACCCTGCCGCGAGATCTCATGAAACCAATTGATCCAGGGTTTTTACCCATGGTGGAACCATGACTTGCTGCACCGCCAGCAAAACCATGACGTCTTACCGCACCAGCAAACCCACAACCTTTAGTTATTCCGGTCACGTTTACTGAATCACCCTCAGTTAATTGAGCATAAAAATCAGCAGGCTTGCCAACAGTAAGATCTGCTGGAATTTCTGCCACTTTCACTTCCTTAACAAAAAGGAAATGTTTTTTTGATTTCTTCAGCCAATCGTCTGAAAATGGTTGGCCTGCATAACGATCTCTTGGCAACCCTATTTGAATGGCATTATAACCATCACGCTCTTGAGTTTTTAATTGGGTAACTACCCAAAAAGAAACATCTATTGCTGTGACAGGAACAACTTTATCCCCAACAAACAACTGGGTCATCCCTATTTTCTTACCCCAAAATTCTTGTGTCATTGAATGACCCTTCCTCGCACTATTTAATTTCCACATCAACACCAGAAGAAATATTTAGTTTCATCAGTGCATCCATAGTCTTATCAGAGGGCGCAATAATATCTAAAATACGTCTGTGCGTTGTGAGTTCAAATTGTTCTCTTGATTTCTTATCAATATGTGGCGATCTCAATACGGTAAAACAACGATTTTTATTCGGCATTGGAACAGGGCCCATAAGCTGGGACCCTGTTCTTTTTGCTGTCAAAACTATTTGTTTAACTGCTTTATCAAGCAATCGATGATCGTATGATCGTAATGTTAAACGAATCCTTTGTTTCTTCATCAATTAACCTATTCGATAATTTCTGTAACAACACCGGATCCAACAGTTCTGCCACCTTCACGGATAGCGAAACGTAAATCCTTGTCCATAGCAACTAGAGCAATTAATTCAACAGTAAGATCTACGTTATCACCTGGCATAACCATTTCACGGCCAGCAGGTAAGGTTACAACACCAGTAACGTCAGTTGTTCTGAAATAAAATTGCGGTCTGTAACCGGTAAAGAATGGACTATGACGACCACCTTCATCAATACTCAGAATGTACACTTTACATTTGAACTTTTTATGAGGAGTAATTGTTCCTGGCTTAGCAAGAACCATACCACGTTCAATATCTTCTTTCTTGGTACCACGAAGTAAAATACCTACGTTGTCGCCAGCTTGACCATCAGGCAAGCTCTTTCTGAACATTTCAACGCCAGTTACGGTAGTTTTTTCTTTTTTACCAAAACCAATAAGTTCTACTTCTTCGCCTACTTTAACTTTACCAGCTTCAATTCTACCCGTACAAAAAGTACCGCGGCCTGAAATTGAGAATACTGATTCAATAGGCATCAAGAATGGTTTATCAACTTCACGAAGTGGTTCAGGAATAAAGGTATCAACCGCATCCATCAACTTTGCAATAGCGCCGTAACCTAGATCACCCTTATCGCCTTGCAATGCTTTTACAGCTGCGCCGCGAATAACAGGAATTGTGTCTCCAGGGAAATCATACTTCTTTAAAAGATCTCTGATTTCTTCTTCTACCATGTCAACCATTTCAGGGTCATCAACCATGTCAACTTTGTTGAGGAAAACAACTAAAGAAGGAACGTTAACGTTCTTAGCTAAAACGATATGCTCTCTTGTTTGAGGCATAGCACCGTCAGCTGCAGAAACAACCAAGATTGCGCCATCCATTTGTGCTGCACCGGTGATCATGTTTTTAACATAGTCAGCGTGACCAGGACAATCGATATGTGCATAGTGACGCTTATCGGTTTCGTACTCAACATGTGATGTTGAAATAGTAATACCACGCGCTTTTTCTTCAGGAGCAGCATCAATTTCATCAAAAGCTCTTGCTTTTGCAAAACCTTTTTCTGCTAGGAATTTGGTAATAGCAGCAGTCAATGTTGTTTTACCATGATCAACGTGCCCAATCGTTCCTATATTAAGATGGGGCTTTTTACGCTCAAATATATCTCTTGCCATCGTGAGTCTCCTAACAAATACGTAACATAATTATTATCTTAAATTGCCGTTTTCAATCACTACTTTTTTGCAACAATTGCTTCTTGTACGTTCTTTGGAACTTCGCGATAACACTCAAATTCCATAGAATAACTCGCGCGACCTTTACTCATCGAACGAAGCACTGTTGAATAACCAAACATTTCTCCTAATGGAACTTCAGCTAACACAACTTGCTTATCGAACTTGGAATCAGTACCCAAAATTCTACCTCTGCGTGAGCTCAAGTCACCCATGACATCACCAAGACATTCGTCTGGCATATCAACTTCAACTTTCATAATTGGTTCTAATAAAACTGCCGATCCCTTTGCCATTGCAGATTTAAATGCAAGTGACGCAGCGAACTTAAATGCAATTTCAGAAGAGTCAACATCATGATATGAGCCATCAACCAAGGTAGCACGAAGATCAACAACCGGATAACCACCTAGGATACCCGTAGTTACAGCTTCCATGAAACCTTTTTCAACTGCTGGGATAAATTCTCTCGGGATAGAACCACCGACTACTTTATCGACGAACTCAATTCCCTTGCCTCGTTCAAGCGGCTCAAACTTCATCCAAACATGACCAAATTGACCACGTCCACCAGATTGTTTGATAAATTTACCTTCAGTCTCAACTGGTTGCTGAATAGTTTCCTTATAAGCAACTTGCAACTTACCTTGCGTAAGATCCAATTTATGCTCTCTGCGTAAACGATCCACAATAATTTCAAGATGCAACTCACCCATACCTGAAATTTCTGTTTGCCCAGTCTCATCATTGTAAGTAAATCTGAATGATGGATCTTCTTGCATCATTTTTCTCAATGCAAGGCCCATCTTTTCATAATCAGCTTTATTTTTAGGTTCAACAGAAGTCGAAATAACTGGCGCCGGAATATCGATTGACTCGAGCAACACCAAGTGACCCTCATCACACAAACTATCACCCGTCATCGCATCCCTAATACCAATCACCGCCGCAATATCTCCGGCATGAACCGAATCAATTTCTTCGCGTTTATTTGCATGCATCTTAACTAAACGACTCACACGTTCTTTGGTACGCGTACGAACGTTATATACATATGATCCAGCCTTTAATTCGCCAGAATACACACGCACGAAGTTCAAAACACCAACAAACGGATCTGTCCAAAGTTTAAATACCAATGCAGCAAACGGCGCCTTAATATCCGCAGGACACTCAACTTCTTGCCCAGTCTTAGGATTAACACCCATGACAGCAGGAACATCCATAGGAGATGGTAAATAATCAATAACACCATCCAACGCTAATTGAACACCCTTGTTTTTAAACGCAGATCCACAAAACGCTGGCGTAACTTTTCTATGCAAAACACCCTTGCGCAATGCAAGTTTAATTTCTGGAATGGAAATCTCTTCACCATTCAAATATCTATCAGCCATATCATCGTTAAAATCACAAGCTGCTTCGACAATTTTATTACGCAATTCTTCGACGCGATCTTTATGTTCTTCTGGCACATCATGCCATACGATATCAAGACCCATGTCACCTTCAAAAGTAGCCATTTTGCGAGTTAGCAAATCAATGATGCTCGTGAAGTTTTCTGAAAAACCAACTTGCATTTGCATCGCAACAGCATTAGCACGCAACTTCTCATTAACATCGGCAACAACCTTAGAGAAATCAGCTCCAACACGATCAAGTTTATTAACAAAAATGATACGAGGAACCTTATATCTGTTGGCTTGCTTCCATACCGTTTCTGATTGAGGTTGAACACCAGCTACACCACAAAAAACACTGATAGCGCCATCTAAAACGCGCAAGGATCGACCAACTTCAATGGTGAAATCAACGTGTCCCGGAGTATCAATAATATTTACTTGGTAATCCTTCCAAAAACAAGTAGTAGCAGCAGAAGTTATGGTAATACCACGCTCACGCTCTTGCTCCATCCAGTCCATGACGGTTTCTCCTTCATGAACCTCACCAATCTTATGAGAAACACCAGTATAAAAAAGTATACGCTCAGTGACAGTGGTTTTACCCGCATCAATGTGCGCCGCAATACCAATATTTATATATTTATCTAAAGAATAACTACTCATTGATCATCCTTAATTACCAAGCAAAATGTGAGAATGCACGATTTGATTCTGCCATTTTATGCACGTCAGTTTTTTTCTTAATTGCAGCGCCACGACCTTCATAAGCATCTAGCATCTCATGAGCCAGTCTTTTTCCCATAGTCTTATCGGAACGTGTGCGAGCAGCAGCAAGAAGCCAACGCATAGCAAGCGCTCGAGCTCTGTACGGATTCACTTCCATAGGAATTTGATAAACACTACCACCAACACGGCGGGGGCGAACTTCAATAATAGGAGTCACTTGCTCAAAAGCTTTATTAAACAAAGCCAAGGCTTTTTCTTTATCGCCTTTTGATTTGCTAATTAAAACATCAATAGCATCGTATACAATGTTGTATGCAATGCTTTTCTTACCACATTCCATCACAACATTAACAAATTTTTGTATTAGTTGTGATCCATAACGCGGATCGATACCAATTTCTCTTCTGTATTCTGATTTTTTATGCCTAGGCATACATTAATCCTTGTTTAAATTATTTTTTTTCTAGTTTTGCACCATACAATGAACGTGATTGCTTTCTGCCTTCAACGCCAGAACAATCCAATGCACCACGAACAACATGGTACTTAACACCAGGCAAATCCTTTACCTTGCCACCACGAACCAAGACCACAGAGTGCTCCTGCAAGTTATGACCTTCGCCACCGATATAAGCGGTGACTTCAATACCAGTAGAAAGCTTCACACGAGCAACTTTACGCAATGCTGAGTTTGGTTTTTTAGGTGTCATAGTAAATACACGAGTACACACACCACGAGCTTGTGGAGCACCCTTAAGCGCTGGACTCTTTGATTTATATTTTACCTTTTCTCTGCCAAATCGACATAATTGATTAATTGTAGGCATAGTACAAAAGCCCTACCTTTATAAAAGTGATATACATTAAACCTTAAAAAACTTAAAAAAAATCGCAATTTTTCTACAAAATGAAAGAAAAAAACGTACAAAAGTTATTAATATTTTACCCTTTTTGTATATTTTTTCAAGTAAAATGAAAGAAAAGATCTTCTATGGCTGCTTAAAAACGCCATTTCTCGCCACTCATAACACTCTCCCACGCCCACCACTCATTCACTACAAATACACAATTTTCTCGTCGAGTGCAAATAAAAGAAAAGCCCCCCCCCAACGTCACAGCTACAATTTGCTATTACCGCACCTTTACGGGTACACTAGCAAACAGAAATAAAAAAATAATAATCAATGCACTAAGCCACAAGGAGTCATTATATGATCCAATCAACAGTCTCGAATATTTTATTAATTGCAGTCAGCCTTGCAGGAATAGGATTTATCATCGCTTTTCATGAACTAGGGCACTTTTTGTTCGCGAAGATGTTTGGTATGCGCGTTCAATCATTTTCTATAGGATTTGGACCACGCCTTATCCATAAAAAAATAGGCGGCACCGATTTTGCCTTATCAGCAATACCATTAGGTGGCTATGTTGACTTAGGTAGCCCAGAGGGGAAAGAACATGATTCACTATCGTTTAGCGCACGACCCTACTACCAAAAGCTGCTTGTCATGGTTGGCGGCATAAGTTTTAACGTTATTTTGGCCTATATCATTTTCATACTGCTTTTTCTAACCGGAATGCCAGCTACACGCATGCTCCACCCTACCAACGCCATTCCAACTATTAAAGCCTTTGGCCCCAATTCTTCAGCTCAAAAGGCCGGCTTGCGTGTTGGCGACACTATTGTAGCACTTGACGGCCAAACTATTAATAATGACACAGCAAAACTACTCGACCTCACCAAGCCCATGGCCGAAAAACAAGCAAAGATCACCGTAGAGCGTGAGGGCAAACACGAAGAGGTAACGATCATCATCGGCTCGCGCACGTGCTTAGGGGAGACCGTAGGGTTCCTAGGCGCTGAATTCACCTATATTCCACTACCAGGCAAGTCACTCCTCACATCGATCAAAGAAGGACTCGCATTAGCCAATACCATTCTGCTTGATACTCTTTATGCATTTAAGTATCTGTTTACTTCATGCGACACCACTGGCCTACAAGGTCCTGTGATGATCTTTTCCGCTTCCATGCACACAGCATCCCAGGGCTTTAAAATTTTCCTAATTTTCTTGGCTATTATCAGCATAAATTTGGCAATCCTGAATCTCATACCATTGCCAATCCTTGATGGCGGCCAAATTCTATTTTATACCATAGAAGCTATAATAGGACGTTCAATACCCGATCGCATACGAGAGTATATTTTCATTGGAACATGGATAGGATTCATGCTTCTTACCATCTATCTCATTGGCCAAGATATCATGCGCATTGCAGGGCATTATATCGAGCCAGTTCTCAAATTCTTAGGAATCAGCAAGTAACAACGATTACCAGATAGAAACACAAAAGAGAAGGCAAGCTTTTTTAAGGCTTGCCTTCTCTTTTTGAAATCAACTTTTAATAATACATCGAGAAGATATATTACGCTTTCTTAGTAAGTTGCGCTATATGGCGATGTTGATCACCAGCGTATACTCTTAATTTTCTTATAACATAACGGTTGAGAATATTTTTAGGCAACATTCTTTTAACCGCTAATTCAATAATTCTTTCTGGATGCTTTTCACGTACTTGTTCAGCAGTAACTGTTTTTAAACCGCCAATCCAGCCACTATACGTGTCATAGGTTTTATCGGTCCACTTTTTACCAGTCAATACAATTTTTTCTGCATTGATTACGACAACATAATCGCCAGAATCGGTATGCGGTGTATAAAACGGTTTGTCTTTACCACGCAATCTATCAGCGATTTCAGTAGCTAAACGACCTAATACTTTACCTTCAGCATCAATCAAATGCCACTCAGGTTGTCTTGCTTCTTTCTTCAAGAAAAAAGCCGTATTCATATTAACACCTAAGTTTTTGGTGTTAGTTTCTTCAACAACTAAGCTATTTTTTTCATTTTTCGCCATGAATAAACCTTTTCGAATCTAAAACTACTTTTTGAATTTTTTATATAATAAGCACGAACGGAAACTTATAGATAAATGTAAATGAAAAATCAGTATAGGTCAAATAGATAATTGACAAAAAACCTCAAGTAATAAGCAAAATAGTACTGATTAATGAATATCATAATGCACATAAAAAATTTTAATACATCTTTCTATTCTTCTGTTGCAAAACATTTGATATATTTGTTTAAATAAATCGTAAAATTAAACCAATAAGCATACACATAAGGATTCAAATGCATACGAGTTGGCTTGTTCTTCTCCCTACCTGCATCGTTCTCATCAGCACTTTTATCACCGGATCGCTTAATTGGTCACTTGCCATAGGCATTGCCACCGGAGCGTTCATAGCTGCCGATTTTAACCTACCGCAAACCATTAACATTGCTGGCACCAGACTATTAGGCACCATAAGCGATTATGACAATCTCTATTTATATGCTTTTCTTTTCATCATAAGCATTATCATTGTACTGTTAAACCACACCGGCGGCGCATTGGCCTTTGCCCACATACTCACCAAAAGATTACGTTCCAAACGCGCAGCAGAAACAACATCACTCTTAATATCCCTCGCGCTTTTTATCGATGACTATTTAAGCAGCCTCACGGTTGGCTATGTTATGCGCCCCATCACCGATCGCCTTCATATTCCACGCGTAAAATTAGCCTATTTGGTCAGAGCTATGACCGGACCGCTGGTTATACTTGCGCCAATTTCTAGCTGGGTTGGCATTCTCATAACATCGTTAGATTCAGCTGGCATAGCACCACAAGGAACAAGTGGCGCTAAAATTATTGGCGATCCATTATTTATCTATCTCCAGACTATTCCCTACATGTTTTATTCTTTTTTGATCATTGCATCCGCATGGTTTATTGTCTACTACGGCATTTCATTCGGCCCTATGCACACGCAGGAAGCTATAGCATCTACAACCGACAATTTATTTGGCGGCAAACAACCTATCACCGACACACTTAACATTGAAGCCTCCTCACATGGATCGGCTATCGATCTCTTATTACCCATTATCACCCTTATTAGCACCGTATTTTTAGGCTGCCTATGGCAAGGAGATTATCATCTTTTTGGTGGTACCAGAACAGCCTTAGAAGCATTTAAACATGTAAACAATATGTTTTTAGTACTTTTCATTGCTAGTCTCATCACCCTAACAATCACCATTACTTTTGCATTTTTACGAAAAACTACCAGCCCCAAAGCACTCCTCCAATGCACCAAAGAGGGTATTGTTATGATGCTTGGCGCGGTAATCATGGTAATGCTCGCCAACACCCTGAGTTCACTCTTGCGCTTTGACTTGGCAACTGGACAGTATTTGGCAACTCTATTACAAGGCGTCTTACATCTGCCAATACTCCCTTTCATGTTCTTTATTCTCTCTGCAGTAACCGCAACATTGCTTGGCGTATCATTGGGCACCACCATGATTCTCATCCCAATAGCTATTCCTATGCTTACAGCACTGACCGGCATTCCCTTGCCAACAACCCCAGAAGAATTAACGTATCTATTACCAGTCATTGCAGCAGTATTTTCCGGTTCAGTCTGCGGCAATCACATTTCGCCAATCGCCGATACAACCGCTATGGTTGCCACAAGTTCTGGCTGCTACCCACTTGACCATACCCGCACTCAATTACCGTATATTGTGCCAGCCATTGTCGGCTCAGCCTTAGCATTTCTACTGAGCGGATTATGCGCACCATATTCACTCATATGGAGAATTTTTGTTCCACTGGCATCTGGCATGACGCTATGCTTTGTATTGCTTTACAGCATGCATATACTTAATAAAAGAAAATAATCATGAAATCTACCACACCTAGCCTGACACTTTATTCTGCAACCTTGATTTTAGCGCTATGCACCCTGTCGTGCGATGCCATGAAAAAAATTGACCCTTTATCAGCAGATTTAGCATTATTCACTCAAGACATGGCAACTACACGAGGCATTGTCTCTGACATGCAAGGAACTCTAACGAACCTGCAAACTACCATTAATAACGCCCCAACAACACTTTATGGCCTAGCACCATCCGTTGCCATAGCGGGCCTTGGCTATCAGGGCTGCCTGTTAGGTCTAAAAAACCTTCATAAGGCTACAAAATACGCCGGCTTGAGCAATAATCAAACAGTAGAAGGCAGAAACAACAAAAATAGGTTTTGGTGGCATTTTGGAACGGGAGTGCTCTTTGTTGGCACCGGCTTAACGGCCATACTGAAGACCAATGCCATCGTCAATCACTTCAAATCAAAATAAATAATTCATATAGAAAACCCTTAGAGCGTTTGACACCGCCCAATTCCCCTTGTATTCTGTATAAGTAATGTACTACTATAAAATATATGGAGGATTTATGAATATATCTAAGAAACATGGAATATTATTATTCAGCGCGGCTTTCTGCTTGAGCTTTATGCCAACACATGGCATGGACTTCTTCACTATTGCAAAATTCGACTCTGAGAAAGCCGCACAGCAAATAGAAACAAGCTTAAATAAGGTTGTAAATAATGCGACGACCAACCTAACCACCATTGTTAATAATGCAACACAGAATCTTTCTACAACTGTCACTCAGGCAGAGACAAGTTTTTCAAGACTTGCCAGTGAAACAAGCACAAAAGTAGAAACATCTTTCTCAAAACTTACCAATGAAACAAGCGTAAAATTTGTTCAAACAGTGAGTAATAAACGTACCTACTTCACGGGATTAGGATTCTTGGGAGCATGTGCAGGTATGGTAATGTTTTACAAAGGCCTCCATCAAACAATCGACAGCTATAAAATGCCAGAGAAAACCAATCAACAAAAAAGTAAAAGTACCACCGCATTTAGATGCGGACTAGCAAAGATAACTGCTGGATTGCTCGCATTTGGTGGCGGCATCTTTAGTATTCATAAATTCGGCGCATAAGATTAAACGCTTGATAATAAAAAACCGGCTTTGTGTATAAACAATGTACACAAAGCCGGTTTTATTTTTTTACTAATGTCTATGAAGTCTTATGCCTCATATGATTCATCTTCATCATCATCTGAATTAAAATCGTAACCCATGTCAGATTTTGGTTTTTTTTCATCTTCATCTTCGTCATCACGCTGACTCATTAAAGCCTCAATATCTTCGGCTTTTTTTGGCAATTGATCGCTTAGACATACAACACCGTCTTTAACGACCCAATAATCGTCCTCTATGCGTACACCAATTGATTCAGTAGGAATGTAAATACCCGGCTCGATGGTGAAAACATCGCCTACTTCTAAAGGTTTTTTATAATCACCGACATCATGAACATCAAGACCTAAATAGTGTCCAATGCCATGAATAAAATATTTTTCGTAACCTTTTTTGGCTAAAAATGCTTTAGCCAAATGATTTAATGATTTTTCAGGAACATCTTTGTTGTTTAACCAGTAACCCGGCTTTGCAATGTCAGCGATATATTCTTGTGTCTCAAGCACTACATTGTATACTTCGCGTTGGCGCTTGGTAAATTTACCTGATACGGGATAGGTACGTGTCAAATCTGCAGCATAATGGCCAAATTCAGCACCAATATCCACAACCACCAAGTCCCCATTTTTCATGGTAGCGCTATTGACCGTATAATGCAGCACCGTACTGTTTTTACCACTTCCCACAATACTAGGGAACGACTGCGTTGCACCAGCTGCGGTAAAAATATATTCCAACGTTGCTT
Organism: Candidatus Dependentiae bacterium; assembly: GCA_026389015.1. NCBI lineage: Bacteria > Candidatus Babelota bacterium. Next base: position 19,076 of record JAPLIR010000018.1, read on the forward strand.
GCACTTCACATTCCATAACATCATGTTCAATTGCTCGAGCTGCTGCCTCATGAGCCATAGTGGTAATTTCTACTGCGGAGTACAATGATTCGATTTCTCGCATATCTTTAATGCGACGCTGCTCTGCAACCAAAGGAGATATATCAACAATCGATTGAGATAATCCTGGCAAAAACTCTTCTAAACGTTTCAATACTAATCGTTGTTCAACGTAACCATATGCATTGTTAGGTGATAACGTAAAAATAGTTTTTTGTGACTCAATAAGTTTACTCAAATCGGCCAGCAATGTTTCATATTCTGCACGAGGGAAAAAGGGATGAAATTGATACCCAACGCATGAACCGCCTAATGTACTGACCGTGTTAATTCCAATATTCGTTGCGTTTGCTTGCGTTAAAGCAACAGAGGCTGACATCCACTGTGAGCGAGCATCAGCACAATTGGGTATATAAAGTGTTGATTGGCCATGCAAATCAACGACCAATGCCACACCGGGCTCAGTAATGCCAGTCAAATAATAAAATGAACTTTCCTGCCTAAACGATCTATATTCACTTTCAAAGCCAGCAAATAACACAATAACGCCATCCTTACCTGGATGCGTCTGCTTAATAACACTTATTAAATCTTTTCTACGTAACACATTCAATGAAAAATCATGTTGTTTTTTTTGTTCTAATCCTGAAGTCATGGTCATACCCCTACAATCTATCGCTAGCAATCCTAGCATTACATATATACAACTATATTTAATGTTCATTACCGACTCCCGCTTTAACATAAAAAGCTTCTCATACTACGAACTGTAGAACAGTAGCACGAGAAGCTCAAGATCTTATGTTAAAATGGTCGACGCTCAGACAATGCTTTATACACCGTTAATCGATCCATTGCGTCTAATGATGAACCAACCGGCAACCCACGAGCAAGGCAAGATATAACAACCGGCATGCCTTTTAATTTACTCGCAATATAAGCGGCCGTCGCCTCACCTTCAGGTGTTTGATTGAGTGCCAAAATAATTTCAGTAACACCACTATCAACACGCTTGACTAATGGGACAATAGTTAAATCTTCTGGCCCCACGCCTTCAAGAGGACAAATAACACCACCCAAAACATGGAATACGCCGTTATAGCCTCCTGTTTTTTCTATAGCAAGCAGCTCTTGCCATGTTTCAACCACGCATACAACGCGTTGATCGCGTTTAATGGCAGCACAAAACAAACAATCACGATCCTTTTCTTGCCAAGAAAAACAGGTTACACACTGCGTCAGCTTTCTCTTTGCTTCCAAAATTATCGCGCAGAACTGTTCAGCCCGCGCGTTATCCATGTGCAAGAAATGCGAAGCCACACGATAAATATTCTTTGAAGCAAGAAACGGAACCTGCTGCAAATTTTTCAATAACTGAACTAAGGTGGGCAGTTTATCTATCATGACCTTTTAAACTTAGCCAGTAATTTTGTTTGTGCAATACCAAGCCACGTAAACATACAAATATACAGTGCTAATCCTGCCGCAAGATTCGCTGTCACTGCACCAATAACGAGTGCCATAACTACCGTTGATAATTGCTGCTTAGGATCGTTGCCTGGTTTTTGTGCTGTTTGAAAAATCATACCCAATGCTGTAACAATAGGTAAAACAAAGTATGGATCTCTTACTGATAAATCGTGAATCCAACCTATGAATGGCGCTTGATACAACTCGATAGCACTGGAAAGAACTCGCGACAACGCAATAAAAATCGGCACTTGCAACAACAATGGCAAACAACCAGAAAGTCCGGGCATGCCGTGCTTTTGAATCAAAGCTGCACGCTCTTGCGCTAACATATCAGGTTCATTTTTATATTTTTGCTGAATATGACGTAGTTTTTTGTCGAAATCTGCTCGTTTTTGCATGCTGTCTTCTGCGCCATAGGAAAATGGCAACAAGACCAACTTCACTAAAAAGGTCATGGCAATAATCGCAAAACCATAATTTTTTAGGTAGCTATACAGCATTCTTAAGACAGCAAGTAAAAACTTTGATATTGGAGCAAAGAATCCAGCATAATCCAACGTCTGTTCTAGCCTGTTATCAACCTTAGCAAAAGCAGCACTTTCTTTTGGACCAAAATAGAATGATAATTTCCATTGATTACAGCATGTCTCAGTTTTAAGTCCAACTGCTGGTCCCTCAAGAATCGAGGTCAACTTAGTTTTATCAGCAAATTTATAATAAGCTCGTTGAACAAACCCTTGAGCATCCTCCACTAAGGCATTAACAAAATAACGATCATCGGTACCAAAAAGACGTGGTGAAAACCAACCCTGGCCAACTGTTAAACGGTCGCGACCAACTTTATCAAGAGAACCTTTCTCGTTACTTACAATAGCCGAAACAACATCTGTCTGCTCAATAGGAGCCACAAAAGGTGATGAGAAGAAAATACGAGGTTCAAGCTTACTTGTTTCAGGATTTTGTGGTTCCAGCTTAATCTCTAAATCAATTTTGTAAGTATCTTTATGAACCGTATATTTTTTCTGTATAGAACCTTTAGGAAAATCTGCTTGATAAAGCAATTCTGTCGTATCGCCAACATCTTGGCGACTCACTAATGTGTAGTAGTAAGGTGTCTCGTGATCCAATGCAACCAAAAAACAACGCGCAGCTTTATCAACTTCAGCTGGCGCTTCAATGGTGGACAATGGACAAGCAGGACAACCAGCTAAATGCTTGAATTCTAAGCTCTCCAATGATGCACCATCAGTAGAAAAAATAAGCCGTGCGCCATGAGTTTCAACTTCAGTGCGTGTAGCAAATCCTGGACGCTGCACATCGATAAAATCTACCTCAGTGTTAAGCGGCTTTAATTCCTGTTTATTTTTAGGTGCTACAAAACTTTGACCGGCACGGATGCCTGTTTCTTCGCTATTTTTAGAGAAGAAAAAATAATGAAGACCCCATGTTGTTAATAGCGCAAGCGATAAAGGCACCACTAAATCTTTAAAATTCATACGTTCAAAAAAATTCATATACTTAACCCTTCAAACAAGAGATTATGGAAACTACTCAAAATAACAATAAATACAGATAGAAAGATGCTGCCACCCGGGCAAATAATGAAGTTAGAATAACAAAGAAACCCTTATTAGGCTAGAGAAAATTAAAAAATCAGGAGCAAATGTAGCTTTTACATAAAGTATCACTTAAGATAAAGAAATAAAAATGGTATAGAGCATCAACCCTTAATCCCTAAAAAGGAAGTAGTATGAAAATGCAAAAAAGGAAATTCCGCATTGGTGAATTAGCAAAGATTCTCAATGTAGAACGCTTTGTCATTAGATTTTGGGAAAAAGAGTTCATTTTGAAAGCCACTCGATCCGATGGCGGCCAACGTTTTTACGATGAAAAAGATCTTGAACGCTTCAAGCAAATCAAAGAACTCCTGTATGAAAAAGGATTCACTATCTCCGGAGCACGAAAACAGTTAAAAAGTAAAACAGTGCCATCTGCAAACACCTCTATTATAGCTTCGCACAAAACTACATTTGACAACGAACTATCGCATGTCACAGCACACGAATCAGAAAACCTCCAAGACCAAATTACCGAACTTCAAAAACAACTCATGAAATTACGTGAATTATTATAAAGATATTTATAAGAGCCCTGTTGTACAACAGGGCTCTTGCATGCCTATAAATAAATTTGGCACACCAGTCATTCTCCAGTAAACTTAATGTATAGAGCGCAATTATTTTTAGCGGTGTAGAACAGGAAAAATTATTCATGTATAAGAAAAAAGCACACATACATTTTGTTGGTATTGGCGGCATTGGCATGAGCGGTATCGCAACGATTCTAAAATACCAGGGCTATGAAATATCTGGATGCGACCTTGATTTAGATCAAACCAGTGTAAAAAATTTAAAAGATCTTGGTTGTCACATTTATCATGGCAATAATACGCCATCATGTAATGATAGCGCCATAGACATTCTAGTATATTCATCCGCTATTAAAGCTCTCAACACAGAAATTACTGCCGCTCAAGCACGCGGCATCCCAACCATACCACGAGCCGTTATGCTTGCAGAATTAATGCGAACAAAATACGGCATAGCAATCACCGGGTCTCATGGTAAAACAACCACGACATCCCTGATATCTCATATTTTAATTGAAGCAAATATCGATCCGACCGTCATCATTGGCGGCCATCTCAAGAACATTTCTAATAATGCACGATTTGGCAATGGTGATTTTTTAGTTGCTGAAGCAGATGAAAGCGATCGCTCATTTTTATATCTCAATGCAACACTGGCAATCGTAACCAATATCGACTTAGAACATTTGGAAACATATACCGACCTTGATGACATCAAGGACACCTTTAAACGATTCCTCAATAATATTCCTTTTTACGGAAAAGCAATTGTATGCATTGATGATGCCAATGTTCGATCGCTATTGCCGATTCCTCATGTCAAAACAATCAAGTACGGCCTCACTACTGATGCTGATTTCTACGCAACTGATATTGATTTGCAACCCGACCATTCAACCTATACCGTCTGGCACAAAGGAAACATTCTCGGCGTTGTCACTTTCAATATGCCCGGCCGACACAATATACTCAATTCCTTAGCAGCAATAGCTCTCGCCAACGATTTAGATGTCCCATTTAATGTTACTACCAAAGCTTTACAAAATTTCAAAGGCATTGAACGTAGGTTTTGTTTTAAAGGTTCATTTAAAGGCGCTGACTTTTTTGATGACTACGGCCACCACCCTCAAGAGATTTTAAACACGCTTCTCGTTGCAAAACGACGCACTAAAAAGAAATTAACGGTCATATTCCAACCACACCGTTTCACCAGAACCTATGCATTATGGAATGACTTCGTCGATGTTTTTGTACAAAGTAACATCGACCACTTAATCATCACCGACATTTATCCAGCCAGTGAAGCCCCCATTCCAGAAATTACCAGCCAAAATTTAGTCAAAGCTATTTTACTGCGTAGTCCAAAGTTTACCGTCTCCTATGCACCGTACGAATCAGACTACGCTATAATACGCACACAACTTGAACCGCTTCTTGAAGCTAATGATCTCGTTCTTTTATTAGGTGCAGGAAAAATCAACAAATTAGCCGACGTCATTATCCCGTTAAGTGCTTAATAAACTTTTTAAACTATTGCGTTGCACGCAAAGAACTATGTATGAGTAAAATCATAGCACCAAGATGTTAGCTTCTTGGTGCTATTTTTATGAAGAACTCTAGGTATCATAACCCCCTACACAAGGAGACTCTACTTATGCAAAAACAATTAACCCTGTTAACACTTTTGGGGATGATACTCTGCACCTTGTCGCCACACAATCTCGAAGCACGAATATATTATAGTCGCCGTGACGATGGCGGTAGAACCGCTGGACAAGTAGTTGGAACAGGTTTGTTGGGCGCTACGGTAGGTGGTCTTGCTGGAGGCGGTAGAGGTGCAGCAATAGGTGCCGGTGTTGGCTTAGGCGTCGGTGCAATGGCCGCAGCAGCGGAACGAGACAGAGATTATGGCTACGATGATGACTTTGATGACTCTGGCTACGATGCAGATAATGAAGACGAAGATGATTCTGATGAAGTAGTCGCCGTAAGAATTGATGATACAGACGAGCCAACAGAAGAACCAGCCACACAACCAAGCAAAGAAGACAAAAAAAGCATCCCGGCTAAAAAAACCAAGACAGAACTTAAAGAAAAAGTAGAAGAAAAAAAAGAAGCAACTCTTGACGACTCTATAGATCTCGGACAAGCAGAAGACATTGAAGACGCTCAAGAAGAAATTATTGAAAAAGATTCAAACGAAGTTAGAACACAAGAATAATCACTTATCATACCAACGAAGGCGTATGCCGTTGTACACATGCGCCTTCGTATACACTATCTCATTTAAAAAAAGCTGCTAGCACACCAGATTTCTTATCATATTCTCTCCCTTATTGCATTCTTTTCTTTACACATAGTAAATTAAATATGTGATCACACTATGCTAAAATTCAATATGATGGAGGATGCAGTATGAAACGGATACTTATGCTTTTAACCATACTTGTTGCAACATGCACAGCAAGTAATCTATCAGCAAACACGTTTCAACAACGTTATGGTGCTAATAGTTATATAACAAATACACCACTTTGGTTTGAAGGAAATTACCGTAGAAAAAAAGGCGTCTCAACAAGAAAAGCATGTCGAAAAAAAGATACTCAGAAAAAAACAAACGAAACAACGGTAGAGATAGAAGAAACGACCAGCACCAAGGCCGCATAAGATTTCTCTTGTAATGACAATATAATCGGTTATTCGTTTGAGTAGCCGATTTCTTTTTTACCAGTAATGATCACCATGATGATACCCTTACGCTCATCAGAATTTGACCGTAAAGAAATAGAACAGACCTTGGTAGGCTTACTAAAAAGCAACAATGCTTCCTCATCGTTCACAAAGGCAAGCTTTTGCCAACCAAGACGCTCCATTTCGCGATCATAGAAAAGCATAATATCATTACGCGAAAGGAATACGGTATAGGTAAGCATAATAGAATCGACGAGCGTCGATGATTTTTTTGGATCATATGATTGTAAGAATGCTGATAACGGAATAGGGATATCATCTAATTTTGCTTCTCGGTACACAGGCAACGTATCAACTACTCGCTCGCGATGTCGCCTTGATGACTGATGGTCCGACAGAGTAGATTCCCCATCTGATCCAGAAACAGAAAAGCGCCCCTTGTTATCATCAAAGGGCGCTTTTTTATAATGTTCTACAGAATCAACATAATCCATGAATGGATTATGTTGATTAACAGTGACCTCTTTTGTCTTTACACAACCTGGCAATAGTATACTCATCAGTATAATAAGTATGCCATACTGTATAAACACGCCAGAAACTCCCGTTATATAAAATTTCTAGAGCTTAAACAGCGGCTTGATTGTTTGCTGCTGATGCAGTAACGTTAGCCATGCCTTTTTGCTCACGTTGTTCGCGAGTCATTACTCTTTCCTTAACGCGAGCCGCTTTACCAACACGATTTCTCATGTAGTATAATTTAGCGCGACGCACTCTGCCGTAGCGAACGAATTTGATAGATTCAATTTTTGGTGAATAGTACGGGAAAATTCTTTCAACCGCCACAGAATTGGTGCTTATTTTACGTATAGTAAAGGTTGAAGATACGCCATTATTGTGTATAGCAATAACGTCACCTTCAAATATTTGTAAACGCTTTTTGTCACCTTCAATAATATGTTGTGAAACTGCAACAGTATCACCAACATCAAAGGTAGGAAAACTACGTTGAGTCATGCCTAATTCACGAACTGTTTCGCGTGTTATTTTGTTAGCTTTCATATGCTTTTCCCTTGGGAATTCTTAAAACTTTATATAAAATAATAGTGCCACAATAGTCTAAAATATCTTTTCAATATACTAAAAAAATGCTAACTCTGCTAATTTTTTTTATCTAATTCTAACATTAATACCCATCCATCGATCCAAAATAACGGCTACTGCCGATCGGACCGACAAATGATTAAAGTTTGAAAAGCCGTGAACCGGCATCAAAACATAATCACAGCGACTCATAAGCTGCTCACTGAGTCCTTTACCTGTACCAAAAATAAAGAGAACCGGTCGTCCATGCCCCCAAACCTTTGCTTGATCAAAAAAGGAAATAGTCTTATCGACGCCATGATCACGAGCCGATGTGGCAACCAAAAGAGGCTTTACGCCTTCTTGAGCCTCAATCGAAGCAATCACTCCATCAATAGTATCTTTTATGTCAACAGCATTTACCGCTTCATGTCTATGCCGGTTATAATCAATACCCACTCCTGTTTGCCAAAAATCCAACAAGGTGCGCACGATTCTTTGCTGATCGAGTAGTGGTGTGACTATAAAAAATTGTCTAACTCCGTACGATTTTGAAGCCCGTGCGATATCATGAATATCAATGGAAGTAACCGAGGTGGTGCCGAGTTGTTTATCCTCACCAATCAAAACATCACCATGCATAAGGACAACGTAATGATTTGGCATATGCTGCTTGGCAACCTTAACCTGATCAGACGTTAATTGTTGCGACCTCAGCCAATCAAAATGAGTCAGTACCGTTTTGTGTACTGCTTGATCCATGCGCCATGCTTCCATAGCCGCATGATTACCAGAACGTACAACCTCAGGAACTTCAAGATCCTTCCAGACCACAGGAGCAGTATATACAGGATAATCAACAAATGCCCCTGAAAACGATTCCTTTTCGATCGATTCTTGCTTGCCGACAACACCGGGCAAAAGTCTTATTAAACCTTCAATCAAGACCATCGCCGGAAGATCGCCACCCAGCAACACAAAATCGCCTATAGAAAGAATCTCATCGGCATACGTCTGTTCAACACGAGCATCCATACCCTCATAGCGCGCCGGAATAAGCATGATATGCTTACGCTCTTGAATAATCTGCGCTAACTTACGGAGCATAGGTTGATCCAACTTTTTACCCTGCGGCGAAAAGAAGATTTTGAATGCTGGACCGAATTGTTGCTCTTTATCGGCAATTGCTTTCTCAATGACGTCGGGACGAATAACCATACCGCTACCATGACCAAAGGTTGGCGCATCAATACGTTCTTTTGGCTGAACATAGGAAAAAAAGCTTGTCGCTTCTAAGCTAACAAGCTTTTTTTCTTGCGCACGACCAACTAAACTCGTCTGCAAAAAAGAATTATAAAGTTCTGGGAAAACCGTGAGGATTGAAATATTCATTTATTTAATTATGGTTACTTCAATTTCTTGACCATTAGGAGCAAGCGCCGTAACTAACATGCGTAATGCTCTGATGGTCTGACCGTCTTTACCAATAACCTTGCCAATATCTTGAGTGCCCACTTGGATTTCAAAGACATCTTTGCCACCAAGTTGTGTAACCGTTATTGCCACTGATGCAGTATCTTCGACGAGCGATTTAACAACATAGTCCATAATATTTTTTAACATGCAAAAAACCTCATTTGAAGCTAGCGTGAATTATTGAGCTTTTTCTAGTTGCTTGTATTCACGTTGCAATTTCTTGACTGAATCAGTCATTACTGCACCCTTAGAAACCCAATGAGCAATGCGTTCATCATGAAATTGAACGAAAACGCCTTTAAGTACATCATAGGTACCAAGGTTCTCTAAACAAGCGCCATCTCTCTTTTTACGAGCATCAATTGCGATGATTCTGAAAAAAGGTGCGTGCTTCTTGCCCACACGAGATAATCTAATTTTAACTGCCATGTATATATCCTCTACAATAAAAAAACATCTTTAATTAAGCTTTTCTTAACTATTAATAATACCGATACTACAAAAAGAGTCCAGGGACTATTGAAATAATTTGGGAAATCTTCCCGATCCCTTAAACATTTTAGCAAATTGCTGCGTTTGTTCAAATCTAGTTAGCAATCCGTTTACATCTGCAACCGTTACCCCGGCCCCTTTTGCAATCCTTTGCTTACGGGATGCATCGAGCAGGCGAGGATATATGCGCTCCTTAGAGGTCATAGAACCTATAACCGCCTTGAATCGCTTTAACTCTTGCTCACCCTTTTCAAGCATTTCAGGAGTCAAATTCAACCCGCCCATGCCAGGCATATACTTGGACAACTGGGTTAATGATCCCAATTTACCCATCATCCCTAACTGATCGGCAAAATCCTGCAACGTCAGCTTGCCTTGCGTCAGTGAGGCATACATTTTCTTCTGTTCAGACTCCTTAATAGAGGCTGAAGCTTTTTCGGCTAAACTCAACATGTCGCCCATGCCCAAAATACGGCCGGCCATACGATCAGGGTAAAATTGCTCTAAATCACCAATTTTTTCACCTACACCAACATACACAATAGGTTTTTGTAGTGTATATCTGAAGGAAAAAGCCGCACCGCCTCGCGTATCACTATCCATCTTACTGAGAATGGCATGATTAAACCCGACGTGTTGATCAAAAGTTTGGGCAACATTGAGCGATTCTTGACCAGTCATTGCATCTAATACCAAAACCTTGTAACGAGGCCTAAGTCGCGCATCAATATCACGCAACTCTTGTAACAATGCAGTATCAATATGCAATCTGCCTGCTGTATCTAAAAATAAGAGCTCAAAACCCTCTTTTTGATAATGGGCATAGATATCTACTGCCGCCTTGACTGGATCTTTTTGCGAAGAACGATAAAAAGAAACACCGACCTGTTGAGCTAATACCTCGAGTTGATCGATAGCTGCTGGACGGTAAAAATCAACCGAAGCAAGTAAAATCCGCCTGCTTTTTCCACGCTGTTGAGCCTGCTGCGTAACCAAGTGGGCCATTTTTGCTACTGAGGTCGTTTTTCCTGATCCTTGCAACCCCATAACCATTACCACTGAAGGCAACTGAAAAGCAAATTGAACCGAATTGTTGCCACCCAAAAAGTGCAATAAACGCTCATGCACTACTTTAAGTAATTGCTCACCAGGCTTGAGAGAACCAAGAACTTTTTTTCCAATAACCTCAGCCTTAACCGATGCAATAAACTGCTCAATCAGACCATGAGGAACATCCGCCTCAAGCAAAGAATCCTGTATTTTTACGAGCGTATCCTCAATATTCGCTTCCGTTAACCTATTTTGACCGGTCAAGTGGGTGAATAATGATGAAAATTTTTGTGAAAGAAAATCAAACATAAGCTTAATCCAACTATCAAAAGTGTTATCGGCGTTAGAACTGAGCAAGCGCCTCATCAATAACTTCATTAATCAACGCACCATACGTATCAAGCACTCTCTGCACCAATAGGCCAAGTCTTTCCTTGAGTACCGCTTCATTCTCGACGACATTGCTGTGTAATTGATTAACAAAACCAAGACCATGCACAGCAGGATTTCTTTTTACTTCTTCCAACCACGTATCGCTAAGATCAAATTTGTTCATGAAAACCTCTGCGCGAGTAATATGCACAAGAGCCATGGAACAAACAAAAATTTGAAGATGTTCTTTCATGGGTTCCTGACACACATTCCAACGTGCTATTACCTGGTCGCTCATGGTATTGGAAATGTCACTACATACCACATCACCAATAAAACTTGTCCACAATTCTGCTAAACCTGATTCATCAAGTCTATCAAGAGCCGCTCCCAAGAACTCTTGGACGCGATCTCCTGCCTGTGTCAATGCTTCCTCACTATCGAGACTCTTGCGTTGACCACATCCATCAACTTCCCACACTTTTTTCTCGATAGCAATCTTGGCAAAATCTCTTAATTCAACGCTTCTTACTAGATCAAAAATAAAATCCAATGCGAACGGCTTTGAAGCTGCCGCTAATACTAAAAAATCGTTAAGATACAACTTTACTTGCCCTAACTGCTGTTTATTAAAATCAGCATGCATCACTAACCCACGCAATAACTCTTTAGTTGGCTGCGCTGAGCGATCGAAAAAACCTTGAATTTCATAAGAAAAGTCTTCGCTCGTTAAAAAGTCAGCAATTTTTTCTGATACGTTACGATCGACACAAGAACTCATGCACACATCAGCAGCCATCTCATTATTGGCACGCACACCAACGGTTATTACTGATACCAACAACAAACTTACTAATAATTTTTTCATAGACAATCCCCCTGAAAAGAACCCTAACCACTACACTATTAAACATGTAGTAAGAATACCACCAGGCACCATGTCCGTAAAGAACAACATACAGTTTTTTATAACATTTTTTATGAAAAGAATAAGACTAATTAACCCGCTCATCAACAAGGACCATTTCAGGAACAAATGGCTCCCCAAGGCTTGTAGTGCCAGATCCACTCGTGCTTGCTGGTACTACGGCCAACATTTCTTCAAGCAATTGATGTAAAATCTGTAAAAAATAGGTCTGCTTTTTTTCTAAAAACTCTTGCATATCAGCACGATCTACACTCTGAGCCATCGCCATAATATGCCGCGCTAAACCTTTTTGTAATGCATCAACTTTCACGCGCATGGCCTCATCGAGAACCTGTGTTCTCATATACTGCTCTTGAATAGCAACCAACGATCGCACTGATTCCAAAGCGTCACGAATTTTCAAAGCCTGCTCATTGGTTAATGCAAGGTTTTTGACAAATAATCGCACCCACTCTTTAATATCCGCAATAACACGCTCTCCACTTGTTCGCACTTCTGATGAACCAAGTGCAGCCTGCATAGCCTGTAAAATAGCATCATAAGTAACCGTTGAAGCCTGCTGCGCATCAAAAAGATGCTTAACTGCCTGTGCAATCGCTTGTTTTTGGCCATCGTTGAGCTGAACAACCTGTTTTTCCGAATCTAACTGCCTAGTGCCCACGCTGACTTCAGGATCAAGCGATATAATTATATCGCTATAAGGATCAGACATTGAAAAAACCTGGCCGCCTTCGATAAGAATCATCCCTATCGCTATTACTATCTTTTTCATCCTATTTCTCCTAATGAATACCACTTTAATTTTTTTTAGGATAGCCCTCCATACTTAACTATACTAGCAATAATCAATTACAAATTGCAACTAAATAAATAGGACTCGCCTCCTCTGCCACACTTGAATAGCTTGACAAAAAGCCCCTTTCTCATAGGCTTATGTGAGATATATCACCAATCTCACAAAGAGGTCCCATGACACGCGAAGCCCAATATAACGCCACTGATTACCCAAAAACCCTTCTTTTAGGCGTTCAAGCACCTTATAACCATACTAAAAGTATAGAGACCTACTTTGAAGAATTTGTCAATTTAGCAAAAACTAACAATATCAGAAATTATGAGACGCTCTTCATTAAAATAAGAGACATTGACACTTCTTACTTTTTAACCAAAGGTAAGCTTAATGACGTCAAAGAATATTGCGACAAGCATGAAATTGAAGAAGTAGTTTTCTCTGAGATGCTCACGTGCCGACAAGAATCTAATCTTAGTGATTTTTTTGACTGTAAAATTTTTGATCGCACACAACTTATTTTAGAAATCTTTGATAAAGCAGCTCATTCAGCTGAAGGCAAAACACAAGTTGCCATAGCCATGCTTCAATTCCAAAAAACTCGGTTAACAGGCCAAGGTATCCATCTTGACCAACAAGCTGGCCACCGCGGTATGCGTGGTGGGTTTGGTGAAACAACCAAAGAAAAAGAACGTCGCCATATCGAAAACACCATGCTTAAACTAAAGCGACAACTTGAAGCTCTGCATCACAATCGTGAAATACAACGAAAACAACGTATCAATAATCAGATACCTCATATATGTATTATTGGTTATACTAACGCTGGCAAGTCCACAATCCTCAATGCACTAACCAAAAGTAATGTGCTTGCTGAAGATAAATTATTTGCAACGCTTGATACAACAACACGCGAACTGTATATCAATAAGAAGAAAGTCGGTGTTCTATCAGACACTGTAGGTTTTATTCAACAATTACCTCCTCATCTCATTGCAGCTTTCAAGTCTACCTTGTCAGAACTACAATATGCTGATTTATTAATACACGTTATTGATCTTTCTGATCCAAACTGGGAATCCCATATTAACGTTGTACACCAAATTCTCAGAGATCTTGATATACACAAAGAAATGGTCTATGCCTTCAATAAGATTGATAAAATACCTGCAATTGAAACACTTTATGGACCAGTATCAACCTATCAACCTCATGTTTTAGTCTCTTCTTTAAATAAAGAAGGATTACAATCTCTTATTGAATTTATTGCCACCTGGGATTCTCGAAATAAGAACGCAGATAGTGAATTGACCCCTACAGAACAAAAGTAAATAATTGTTTTTTATCCTGACTCATGCTATATATAGAGCGTTTCAATCGGCACTCTGTAACTCTTTTTACGCAGGATAAATCATGAATAACATTGCAACGACATTACTATACACAAGCCTATTACTCTGCCCATACATCAACGCTATGGACACGGCTTCTAACGCTTCATCTGATGGCGCTGGTTGGGTAGACTTAGCAAAAGTAAGCAGCAGAAACAAAGTACGATGCGCCCCAAAAAGTTCTACACAGCCAAATACTCCAGAAATTCAACAAACTGCACCGAATTTTGCCGTTTCTCTTGCTGCAGCAACCCTAAAAATTAACACACAGCATCAAAATAACTCAGAAACTCCTCAGCAAAACAATACACACGTTTCACCTTTTGAACTACCGGCAACGGCGATGCGAAAATCACATTCAGCGTGCCAAATATCACACCTAGACCAACTACCATCATCTACACCGGCAACTTCTAATCGCTCACAAAGCACCTCACCAAAACCACAAGCTCAAGAAGCTTTTGAACTCGCATCAAAAAATGCCGCTGCTTCAAGTGCTACAACCGACACTAGTGCATCGGCAGCACCAATAATGACCACCGTCTCCCAAGCAACCCTCGTGCAAATCCGCTCAGGAGATACTCCTCTAGCTTCCCTCAGCAGTTCAGTTACCGCACAACAAAATCAAACATCTGCTGTTGCAGCCCAACAAATAACCCTTACCATGGTCGCTGAAGCCAAAGACGACATTAAGCCTTCGGAGGCAAAAAAACGTCTAGCAAAAAAACCACTTTCAGATGGCTCAACATCAACAAATCCTTGTTGCGTAATCTTATAAAAACATCTCAGAGGCTTTGTAGTTTACTTTTGATATATTTTTTTGTATGAATTGATGATCTTTCATATCATCGTACATTCGTATACAAAGGGATATCTATGAAGCCTCTTATCAATATTAACCGAAAATATTTGGTCATCATTGCACTCACCTATGTCTCTTGTAGCTACACAGATTCAGAACAGGAATACCTCGATTTAGCAAAAACCTACGCCAAGCACAACAATCAAAACAAAGCTCTTGAATACTATCAAAAAGCTCTGACTGAAAATCCCACTAACTTCGAAGCTTGCTTCAATAGCGCAAGCATCTTCTACAGCCAAGACAATCCAACTAATGCCATTATATTCTATAAAAAAGCTATCGCTCTTAATCCCAACAGCCCTGCTGCCTGGTTCAATGTAGGCATGAGCTATAACCAAGACGGTAATACCGACCAAGCTATGGTTGCTTTCAAAAAAACTATTGAACTCAACCCAAGCCATAGCAAAGCTCATCAACATTTGGCCAGCATCTATGAAAAACAAAAGAACATACCATTAGCGTTAGTACACAACAAAATTTCTCTCACCTTTGATCCTAACAATGTTGAAACGCTCAGAAAAACTGCCAATCTCCTCAAACAATCTGATAATTTTGAGGAAGCCATACCACTATTTCAACGCGCGTTGGCATCTGATCCAAAGAACATTCATACCATGCTTGATTTAGCAAACACCTACAACATGATTGACGACCTTGATGCCGCACTCACGTGGTATCAACAGATATTAGAGATTAATCCGGCTATTAATGAAGCGCGCTATAACTATGCCTTTACGCTCAAAAAGCAGGGACATTTTATCCAAGCAATGGAAATTTACAAAGAATTAATCGCCATCAAGCCGACCTATGCACAACCTCATTTCAGCCTATCGCTCGCCTATTTATCACTTGGTGACTTTGAGCATGGATGGCAAGAATACGAATGGCGCTGGGCTGCTTATAATGAAACACCCAAAAAGTTTAACGCACCATTATGGCAAGGCGAAGATATTCAAGGAAAAACGATTCTCTTGTATTCAGAGCAAGGCCTGGGTGACACCTTCCAATTTATTCGCTATGCAAAACTTATCAGCGAACAAGGCGGTACGGTGATTTTTCAAGCACAAAAACCGCTAAAAACCATATTAAGCCTATGTCCTTATATTCACCGGGTTGTTATTGCTGGTGACTCTATCCCACACATTGATTATCAAATACCACTCATGAGCTTACCCCTCATTTTTAAAACAACAGTCGATACGGTGCCTGCAGCTCTTCCCTACCTCTATGCCAATGATACCCTCATCACTGACTGGCACAAAAAACTTGCTCACGACACTAACTTTAAAATCGGTATTTGCTGGCAAGGTAACGCAAACTATTCCACACAATTTTTACGGCGCACCGTTGCTGCCAAATCTATACATGTCAAAGAATTTGCAGCACTGGGCGACATTCCTGGCATTAGTCTCTATAGTCTGCAAAAAATGAATGGTTCAGAACAACTACAAGAAATACGTTCCCTTATCAACATCAAAGAATTTGACGGCAACTTTGACCAAGACCATGGACGTTTTATGGATACAGCAGCCGTTATTAAAAATTTGGATCTTGTTATCACCGTCGACACATCAATTTCCCACTTTGCTGCTGCGCTGGGGTGTCCAACATGGATATTGCTTCCTGAACCACCAGATTGGCGTTGGATGATCGATCGTAAAGACACACCATGGTATCCCAATGTACGTTTATTCAAGCAACCGACATTGGGCGATTGGCAATCGGTTTTTGCAGCAGTAGGTGTGGCGCTTGAGCAATTACTTACTGAACGAAAATCAATGAGCACTCATTCCTAAACATGCTATAAAAAAGGACCCAACGATGCACACAATAAAAAAAATTATACTGACGACAATGTTTTCCATAATGAATTGCCAAGCACAAGAATCATTTGAATCACTATTCAACCAAGGCACACAAGAATTTCAATGCGGAAACCATGACCAAGCAATTGTCGCCTATAAAAAAGCATTATCCTATAACACAACCTGTCCGCAGCTTTATTTCAATCTCGGATTAGTACACCTACAACAAAAATGTTTTGAACAAGCGGCCGATGCCTTTAAGCAAGCCATTGACCACGATGCAAATTATACAAAAGCCCGTTATCACCTCGGTACCGCATTGCGCGATCAAGAGAAAAATCAGGAAGCACTAGAACAATTCCAAAAAACACTGTCGCTTGACCCAAACCATTACGATGCACTAGTTGGACTCGCACGCGTACTCAATGCAGTCAGTAAATTTGAGGAATCAACCCGCTGCTTTGAACGTGCCCTCGGCTTGCAACCACAGAATGCAAACATCCTATTGGAATATGCCAACACATTAAATATGGCCAACCAGACAGAAAAGGCGCTCGAAATCTATTATAAAATTTTGGCCATTCTTCCTAACAACAGTTCAATCATGTATAACGTCGCCTACACCTTAAAAAAACTTAATAGAATAGAAGAAGCACTTCCTGTTTATCAAAGAGTATTGGAACTTGACCCCAATAACAGTGAAGCGCATTTCAGTCTCAGCCTTGCCTATCTTATCACTGGCAACTTTGAACAAGGATGGCCTGAATACGAATGGCGTTGGAAGCGCGATCAAGGTTCTGCCCGCAATCTCAGCAAACCACTCTGGGATGGCACCCCACTCCATGGAAAAACAATTTTGCTCCATGCCGAACAAGGCCTTGGCGATAGCTTCCAATTTATTCGCTATGCCAAAATGGTAAAAGAACGTGGTGGCAAAATTGTTGCCGCTGTGCATAGCCCCTTGGTCACCTTGTTCAAGCTCTGCCCTTATATGGACACCGTGATATCACTCAATGATAATTTACCTTTCTATGATGTCCATGCACCCTTAATGTCACTCCCTTATCTTTTAAAAACAAGAGCTGAAACCATTCCTCACGACATGCCCTATTTATATGCTGATCCAGCATTGGTAGAATCCTGGAAGGAAAAACTATCTGCCGATAAGAAATTTAAAATTGGTATTTGCTGGCAAGGAAATTCAAACTACAGCACCCATTTTTTACGCACCGCCGTTGCTGCTAAATCAATCTCACTCCCAACCTTTATGCCACTGCTTACTATGCCAGGCGTCAGCACCTACAACTTGCAAAAAGTTACGGGTGAAGATCAATTAAACTTATTACCTACCAACGCATCACTTATTAATTTTGGCGATGACTTTGACACGACGCACGGACGCTTTATGGACACGGCAGCTGTCATGAAAAATCTTGATCTTATTATCACCGTTGACACCTCCATTGCGCACCTTGCTGGTGGCTTGGGCGTACCAGCATGGGTATTTCTCCCCGAACCACCAGACTGGCGCTGGATGCTCAAGCGCACGGATACACCATGGTACCCAACCATGCGTTTATTCAGACAACCTGCCGCTGGCGATTGGGACAGTGTCATGCAAACCATCACCGCAGAACTGACCAAACTCATGACGCCAAAACAATCTATTGCTGAAAAAATACGGGACATTCAAGAAGAAATAGCGCGAATTGAACAGCAACTTAATCTCCATGAACACAAACAATCTTTCGATGCAAACTTCACCCAACTCAATCAAACAATGTTTGCTTTATGTGCCGAGCACAACAAACTCAAGAAAGCCATACAAGGAACGGTATGATCAATAAAAAAATAATGCTCTGTATGTCATTGCTCTGCGCGGCGACAGGGCTACAAGCGCATGATATAGCCAATCACCTTGCACAAGCAACCACGCTGAGAAAGCACGGCGATAATCAGAAGGCAATTGCACAACTCAGACAGGCTCTGGATCTTGAGCCTGCCAATCATGATGCAACATCCTTGTTGGTAGACTTGTTAGACGAATCGGGTGATTACGATGCTGCATGCACGGTGCTCCAGCAAGCGCTGTGCCTGGCTCCTCACAACGTAGGGTTCACGCACCGACTTGCTTGCCTGTGCATCAATATTGGCCGTGTTGAAGAAGCTCTGGATGGCTTTAACGACATTCTTAATCAGATCCCCCATAGTACACAAACCATGTACAATAGTGCCTATACACTCAAAATGGCCGGCCGTGTTGATGAGGCAATAGCGCTGTATGAAAAAATACTTATGCTACAGCCTGACTATGAATCGGCAGAATTTGCACTCGGCCATGCCTATTTATATAAAGGTGATTTTAACAAAGGCTGGCAACAGCATGAACACTATTTAAAACGATCCCATAAGAACTCTGAACTGTTACGCACATTATTACTCACCAATCAACTCGCCGACAAAATTATTTTATTGCGTCCTGAAGGGGGGCTTGGTGACACACTCCAATTTATCCGCTATGCACAACTATTAAAAGAAAAAGGTGCCACCATTATTGCAGCAGTACAAAAACCACTCGTGCCATTATTGACACGATGTCCCTATATTGACACAGTAGTGCCAGTGCAAAGCCCACTACCTCCTTGTCACGAGTGGGTAGCACTTATGAGTCTCCCGGCAATTTTTAATTCAGACGAAGTCACCATACCCAAAAATATTCCCTACCTTTACCCAGACCCTGCGCTCGTAGAACAATGGGGAAATTTTTTTCAAACAAATACCCACTTTAAAATTGGCATCTGCTGGCAGGCTGATGTATTTAATGATTCTTCTCGTCCACGCGTTGCACGACGTGGCATGTCATTAACGCATTTTTATCTTCTGGCACAGATGCCCAACATCAGCCTCTATAGTCTGCAGCAAAAAGATGGCACCGAACAAATTCAACACATGCCAGCACCATGCACGCTCAATGTCTTTGACGAACAATTTGATAACGCCCACGGTGCTTTTATGGATAGCGCTGCGGTCATGAAGCATTTGGATTTGGTCATTACGGTCGATACGGCCATCGCACATCTTGCTGGTGCACTGGGCACCAAGGTATGGCTCTTGCTCCCCTATGCTACTGACTGGCGCTGGATTGTTGGTCGTACTGACACACCATGGTATCCAAGCATGCGTATCTTCAAGCAGCCTAACCCATTCGATTGGGAATCAGTGATGCATGAGGTTGAAAAAGAACTGAAAATGTTGGTAGAGGACAAATAATGAAGGGTATTTTTACAATCCTCCTCCTGTTCATAACACATCTCCACGCATCTCCATCTCTCATCGAACAAGGCAACCAATTTTTGCAGCAACAAAAATTAGACGAAGCACATCACTGTTTTTCACAAGCATTAACTCAGACCATTCAAGACAGCGAACAATATGCCATCGGCAATGCACTCCTGAACCTCGGCAACATGTATTATCAACAAGCGGCCATGGAAAAATCAGCAACTATATTCCAACAACTCGTCGATCTTTTTCCACACAGCTCAGCCGTACATCACAACCTTGGCCTCACCTTGGTTGAACTCACCCGTTACGATAAAGCAGAAAAAGTACTTGCACACGCATGCATGCTCAAACCAGACAATCCTGATTTCCATGTCGCTTTAGCAACAACACAATTAGCGTTGGGCAACTATGAACAAGGCTGGGAAAACTATGAACAACGCTGGCAACAACCAGATAAAAAAGCTCTCACCTTTTCCGCCATTCGTTGGGATGGCATACAGTCATTGCGCGGCAAAACAATACTGCTACTTTCTGAAGGAGCGCTAGGCGATTGCATACAGTTTGTCCGTTATGCACAATGCATAAAAGAACTGGGTGCAACCGTGATTCTCAAAACATTAAAACCCCTGACGTCATTATTAAGTAACTGTTCATACATCGACAAAATTATTACCGAAAAAGAACCCCTGCCGGCAACCGATTATTATACATCGCTCATGAGCTTACCTGCGCTCATGCATACCACCATCGACACCGTTCCAATACCTATTCCCTACATCAATGCAGAGCCTACACTTATTGAGTTATGGAAAAACAAATTCATCGACGCTAACAACATTAACATTGGCATTTGCTGGCAAGCAGACACCACCAATGATGCTAACCGCCCTCCACAAGCACAACGTTCGATTCCCGCAGACATGCTTGCACCACTTGCACTACTACCCAACATAAAGCTCTATAGCCTCCAACAAGGAGCCGTAGCACCGCCATGCATGCATGATTTTGGACCAACCGTTGATACTGCCAACGGACGATTCATGGATACTGCCGCGATTATGTGCAACCTTGACTTAGTCATTTCAGTTGATACTGCCATCGCTCATTTAGCTGGAGCGCTCGGCACGCCAACCTGGCTCATATTACCCTATAAAGCAGATTGGCGTTGGTTGACCACACAACGCACAACGCCGTGGTACCCAACTATGCATATTTTTAGAAAAAATCAGTCGGAACCGTGGACTACTGTCATTGAAAAAATTATTGATAAAGTATCTTTCTTCATAATCAAAAAGGAAACCGCTCATGAAAAAATATTATAGTATTCTCCTGACATGCACCACCTTATGCTCAGCTCAACAAGCTGACTATGTAGGCCATATAGAATCTCTTCCCGCCACAAAAACAGAACAAACCACTACACTGCTTGAGCAAGCACAACAGTGTATGACCGAAAACAAACATCAAGAAGCATTACGTTTGTGTACAATTATAATCGCACAAGACCCCACGTCATTCCGCGCACATCTTACTATGGGAAAAAGCCATCTTGCATTGAATGCCGCTGATGCTGCATTGGCAAGTTTCACCAAGGCACTTAACACAAGACCTTCCGATGATAAAAGTGCCGTCGAATTAGGAAACTGTTTACTCAATCTTGGTAACCACTTTTTTGGTACCCATGAAACAGAAAAAGCACTCGATGCTTTCAAATCAATACTTACCATTTCAGAAAATTTTTCAGCAGTGCACCACAACATTGCTTTCACCTTAGCCGAACAATCCGGCGACATACACGGCGCCCTTGAACATTATCGCAAAGCCACAAACTATAATCCTAACAATGTTGAAACACGATTTTGTTCTTCACTAGCGCTCCTGGCATCAGGAAATCTTGTTGAAGGGTTCGATGCCTACCAAACACGTTGGAAGCGCGCCAACCATGCCCCACGTTCCTTCAGTTATCCTCTTGCCAAACAATGGGACGGTATAGCCGATATACGCGGCAAACGCATACTCATCAATGTTGAACAAGGCCTTGGTGACACGTTACAGTTTATTCGCTATGCACAGTTACTCAAAAATCAAGGCGCCATTGTCATAGCAGAAGTACAAAAACCACTTGCCGATATTCTCTCGCTCTGCCCTTATCTTGATGAGATTGTCACTATTGGAACATCGCTCCCCGCATTCGATTATCAAATACCAATGCTGAACCTTCCCCACGTGTATAAAACAAACTTGCAAACGATTCCCGCAGACATACCTTACTTGCGTGCGGCCCCTCAATTAATCACGCAGTGGCGTTCACTACTCGCACAAGACACCAACTTTAAAATTGGCATTTGCTGGCGTGGCGACAGCGCACACGGCGCATCAAAATTCATGCCATTCAATTATTTTGCACGTCTTGCAGAACTGCCTGGCGTAAGCGTGTACAGCCTTCAAAAAGATGAGACCACCAACGATCAAAAATACAATGCCCTCATCCAAGAAACCCGCATTAAAAGATTTGAAGGAGACTTTGACGAACACCATGGACGGTTCATGGATACTGCTGCGGTCATCAAAAATCTCGATTTAATTATTACCGTCGACACCTCGATTGCGCATTTGGCTGGTGGCCTTGGCGTGCCAACGTGGATAGTGCTTCCATTCCCTGCTGAATGGCGTTGGCTGATCGAACGTGATGACAGTCCTTGGTACCCAACCATGCGTTTGTTTAGACAACAAGAATACAATAATTGGCAAGGTGTCTACACGCAATTACTCCAAGCTTTAGCCGAACGGCTTGACGCATGAACATGCTCTTTTTGGTGCTACTCGCAACTCTAAGCTGGTCACCCATAACCAACGCACAAAACTGCGTCACCTTATTCAACAACGCCATGCGCATCTATAAAGAAGAACCGGAGCATGCCGTAGCATTGTTGCAAGGAGTTATACAACAAGAACCAGAATCCCTCGAAGCTCATTATAATACTGCCTATATCTTGAAACAAACAGGCAACTTTGCACAAGCATTGCCCTACTACGAGCATGTACTCACTAAACAACCGGGCTATGTACATGCGCACATTGGTGCAGCACAAGCTCATTTGGCAGTTGGTAATTATCTGCAAGGCTGGCAAGATTTAGAATGGCATTTGGGAGAACCACCTGCCTACACACAAGAAGCACTCACCTATCTACACAGTCATTATTCATTAGATAACAAGATCATCCTTCTCAATGCAGAATGGGGTATTGGCGATGCGATTATGATGGCACGTTATGCCCAACAACTAAAAAGTCGAGGAGCAACCGTCATCATTCACCTTATTCACCAAGCACTCGTGCCATTATTTAAACAACAACCATATTTTGACAAAGTCATTGCACCACAGGAGCCCAGCGCACTCTTTCATTTTCAAATTCCGATTATGAGCTTACCTATGGTTTTTGAAACGACCGTCAAAACAATACCCGCTCAAGGGCCCTACATTACCATTGATCAAGCATTAATTGATACATGGCGTGAACCATTGTCACACGATACGAATTTTAAAATTGGTATTTGTTGGCATGGCAGCACCATTCATGGTGAAGAAAAATTCATGCCACTCAGTTACTTTGCGCAACTTGCAAACATACCAGGCGTTTCTATGTACAGCTTGCAACGGCAACATGGCATGGACCAACTCAATAATTTACAAGACCCAACCATCATCAAACAATTCGATGATACATTTGATTCCATACCATTTTTAGATACTGCTGCCGTCATGAAAAATCTTGATCTCGTTATCACCGTTGACACCTCTATTGCTCATCTTGCTGGTGCACTGGGTGTGCCGGTGTGGGTTGTTGTACCTCATCCTGCCGACTGGCGTTGGATGATAGAGCGCAACGACAGCCCGTGGTATCCAAGTATGAAATTGTTCAGAAAAGCAAAAGATGGTAATTGGGACATGGTACTTAATGAAATACAGCAAGCACTCAGTAAAATTATGCAGTAATAAAGAATCCCCCGAATGCTCGGGGGATTCTTTTGCTTAAAAAATGTATCGAATCAACTATCAATCATTAAGCTTAGTTCTTATGTTCGTCAGTATCTTTTGGCGCAACGTAGTGCTTGCCAGCCATAGCATGAACTCGTTTTGCAACTTCATTCATAACTGGTTCCCAATCACCCTGTTTTTGTTGCCATAGCAATTCTACCGTTGGATAGTACTCAGACCACTTAGCGCCATGAGCACCCCAACGCCAATCTGATTCTTTTGGCAAACAGGTAATCACATTTTTAATCTGCGCTGCACCAAGAAGATTCACTGGACCTGAATCAGCAAACACCATAAGACCACGACCTTCAGCAGCTTTTGCTAATGCCATTAATTCCATGAAATCAAGTTTGTTTAATGACTTAAATGTGCAATCTGATGGCACACTGTCAATAACATCACGCGCATCAAGATTCTTTTTGACTGCATCGCCACTCGCTTGGAGCTTGCCAAGTTCTTGTGAACTCATTTGCTCGTAGCCAAACTCAACACCAAAGACAGTTGCTCCACTACCTTTGAGCTTTGTTAATAAGTTTCCTATTGGATATTTACGATCAAGTTCACGTGAGGTTAGTGTAGGCGCTTTTGCACTTGCAGACCATCCTGCAATCACAATAGGCCCTTTAATCTGTGCAAGTTCTTGCTCCCAATATTTAACTTTAGCTGCGTCTGGTTGCACATAGCCTGCATCGACACCTGGCACATCTTTAATAGTTTTTGTTGCGCCTACACCATTTTTTGATAACAATGCTGGTAAATGACGGAAGTCAGCTTCGTACGAACCTTGTGGCAATTGAACTTTACCACTGTTAACATCGTTAGCTTTTACTACTTCGTCAATGATTCCTTGATCTTTTAACGCATTCAAGAAACATAACTCTGGCGGACGTGCCACAACAGTAACTTTTGCTCCCGTTTGTTTTTTCAATACAGGAAGCCAACGCATATAAAATCCGGTATCACCAATGCCTTGTTTTGCGCGAACAATGACCGATTTTGGATTATTCTTGAAAGCAGCAGCATCTAATTGATTGTTTTCTGGATCAATATTTTCTGCGACTAAACCAAAACCATTACCTAAATCACCTTGACCTAATAAGGATTCAGCCACTGCAAACTTAATATGTGTTGGAATTTCTTTTTCATTAAAACCAGTTTTCAAGCGTGTCCATGAAGACAATGCTTCACCGTAGCTACCTGAGCAATATTAATTCATAAAAGTATCAAATGGTGTACCGACTTTGATGCCTTGTTGTTCTAAATCAGCACGCAACAATGATGCCATATTGTCTAATGAGGGACTCTTTTTAATTTTACCGGTTTGATATTCACGCAATACAGCAGCTTGTGCAAAGGGATTGCTCGCCACCAATTCTTGCATTTTAATCTGCGCATCTTTGCGTTGATCTGTTAATTCCTTCATGGCTTCACAACCACTTACTAACGTCAGCGCTGATATAACGCCAACAGAGCGTATCGTTGCCTTCATAAATCGCATCCCCTTCATGCATTGAATACTATATGGTTATACTTCGGGAATGAAGACTACATCAAAAAAAACAAACAACAATCAAAATACGCATTAAATAATGTGACTACTCGAAATCACCTTGTTGCTTTAAATAGGCATATTGACATGGTCCTTCGCAAGGATAACCAAGTCTATACCATTCGCGAATACCACCTTCGTAGGCACGTACATTTTTAAATCCCAAATATTTGAGCAATCTAAATGCTTTAAGACTCGCATCACATTTTTTTGTAGCGCAGTACACAATGGTTTCTCTATTTCTATCCCATGCTTTCGCTTTTTCTTCTAAAAAACGTAAAGGAGCGTCTATAGATCCGGTAATATGCGCATCATCAAAAAACGTTTGGCCCAAAACATTCACCACAAAAAGAGATGGATCATTTTTTATTTTTGCCAAGAGCTCTTGCGCAGAAATTGTTTCAATCTTATATCTGGTATCAGTAAAACTTGGATGGGTATATTTTGCACCCAATGAGGATTTATACATAGAAGTGTACGAAATGGGGCACGCGCCAGTCCCACATTCACTTGAATAAAGGGGTACGCCGGCTAACAAAAGTCCTATTCCCATAATCTTCTTTATATAATTCATATAACCATCCATTTCAATATTGCGTCTTAATCTGTTTGATTCTTAATTAAGATGATAATCAATCTAACATGAATAAGTCAACAATATAATTCTATTTGAATATAAATACGCTTAATATAGAGTATAGTCTAACCATAATGAATCTTTACGTCCCTTTGTATATTTAGTATGACTTTCTACTAATTTAACAATCAAACCTACATTTCAACCCTAGAAAAGAGCGCTTAATGAAAAAAATACTCCGTTCAGCCTATATTCTATGCTACAT
Source organism: Candidatus Dependentiae bacterium (assembly GCA_026389015.1). Lineage (NCBI taxonomy): Bacteria > Candidatus Babelota bacterium. The sequence goes on from JAPLIR010000018.1 coordinate 45,393, forward strand.
CCCCCTCCATGCGACCGAAATGAACATACAAAAAGCCTATGACTCTCTCATTAATGATGATTACGATACCGCACTCGTTGCTTACCAAGAATTAGCAAAAACCCACCCACATAATGGTGATATACTCTGCAGCATAGGATTTATCTTAAAAAAACAACAAAAAATGCAGGAAGCTATAACAGCCTATGAAAAGGCTCGACCCTTTGTTGACCGCACCTCAAAAATAGAACGGGCACTTTCTAGTGCTTATCTAGCACTCGGTGATTTCGAAAAAGGCTGGGCAGCTTATGAATATCGGTGGATAAACCCTCCTGCCTATAATCAAGAGCTGAAAAACTATCTTAATGCTGGCAATAGCCTCAAAAATAAAATAGTACTCCTCAAAACAGAATATGGTCTTGGTGACACCTTACAGTTCATTCGCTATGCCAAGATATTAAAAGATAAAGGCGCACATATTATTGTTGAATGCCAAAAGCCACTCATACCACTCCTGAAACAATGCCCGTATATCGATGAAATAGTTCCCGAAGGCCGCCCGACACCTTACCATTTTATGGCATTACTTATGAGTCTTCCTCTTATTTTTGACACCACACGAGTAACGATTCCCACACAAATTCCTTACTTGTATGCCGATCAAACAGTCGCTGCCTATTGGCAAGAAAAGCTTGGCCAGGACACACATATAAAAATTGGTATTTGTTGGCAAGCAGACATTCATAAGGATTCACCAGACGAAATAGTAAAAAAAGATTCACAAGCAAAATCAATACCACTCAACTACCTTACACAACTGGCTGAACTGCCCAATATAAAACTCTATAGTTTGCAAAAGGTGAATGGCCTGGATCAACTCACGGCATTGCCTCGTACTAACAAAATTCATCATTTTGATGCACTGGACAAAGAGCATGGACCTTTTATGGACACCGCCGCACTCATGCAACAATTAGACTTAATTATTACCGTCGACACATCTATTGCACATCTTGCTGGTGGGCTGGGTGTTCCCGTCTGGGTTGTGCTTCCTTATGCAGCCGATTGGCGCTGGATGCTTGATCGTAATGACAGCCCTTGGTATCCTACCATGCGCTTGTTTAAACAATCTCAACCGGGCAATTGGCAATCGGTAATAAATCAGATGATACAAGGCTTGAAATAATAAAAAAATCATGATAAAAAAGGAACCTAAATGCAATTACCCATAACAACAGTTCTACTGTGTTTGCCTCTATTTTTTTCTCTTCACGCAAGCGATTTTCCAACCGATCCAAAACAGATAGAAATGCTTGGATTACAAGCGACTACTGCAGATAATCTTCCGCTGGCATTTGTCTATTATACAAAACTTTTAGAATGCAACCACTCCAACAGTAGCACCCTTTACAACTGTGCTTATCTTTTGGGCAAACTCAATAGAAACCAAGAAGCAATACCCTACTATCAAAAATCTCTCGCGCAGGGATCTTCAACTACCACCCTGTTTGGTTTAAGCAAAGCTCAACTGGCCTGCGGTAATTTTGATGAGGCATGGCCTAGTTTTGAGTGTCGATTCCCTGATCCAAAAATCTATCAACAAACTTTTGGTTATACAGCATTGGACATGCAAAATCTTGCAGGCAAACACATATTAATAAGAGCAGAATGGGGACTGGGCGACATGGTACAATTTATACGATACGTCCAATTACTAAAAAACGCAGGAGCCTACACTATTGTGCAAGTATTCGATGCACTTAGACCATTATTATCACGCTGCGATTTTATTGACCAAACAATAAGCGCGGGTGATGCTATACCAAACAATGATGTGCAAATTCCTCTCCTTAGTTTGCCCATGCTTTTCAAAACCAATATCAACACCATTCCCGCTTCAATACCCTATCTGACCGCAGATCCCAAACTAGTAGCATCGTGGCAACAGAAACTATCACACGACCATAATCTGAAAGTTGGCTTGTGCTGGCATGCAAAACCAATTTATCTAGAAGACAATCTCTACACACGTCGCTCCATACCGCTAGAAAACTTCCTATCGCTTGCATCATTGCAAGGATGCAGCTTTTATAGTTTACAAAAAGAATTTGGCACAGATGAATTAAAAATCGTCACCGACGTATTACCAATCCATGATTTTGATCCAGAATTTGATACAACTAACGGCAGATTTATGGATACTGCAGCAGTCATAAAAAATTTGGATATTATTATTTCAGCTGACACATCAATCGTACATGTTGCTGGTGCACTCGGTGCGACGGTATGGGTATTGCTCCCCTATTCAGCTGAATGGCGTTGGCTCCCAGGCCATCCTGACTATGCACAAGGCTCCACAACACCGTGGTATCCCAACACCATGCGGTTATTCAAACAAAAAACGCCGGGTGATTGGCATGCAGTCATAAAAGAAGTTAAAGAAGCATTACAAGAGCTACTCAATAAACAACAATAAAAGGAATCACTATGTTTGCACACAAACAACTCACCACTGTTGCACTCCGTTATGGACCCCTTGCACTTGCTCTGTGCATTGGTATTGTGATAAAAAACCCCTTAGATAAAATCTATCGTAAGACGTTTCCTCAAACACAACCCGATCAGATAGACCTCTTACTAAAACAGGGCATAGATCTCCAAGCAGCGGGTAAACTCAAAGAGGCTATCAGCACCTATAAGCAATTACTCACAACAAATCCCGCCATTACTCAAACGCTCGTTCGCCTGGGCAGTGCCGCATCAGAACTTAAAGATTACAACAGCGCCATTACGTATTATAAAAGTGCCATCACTATTGCACCCAACCATCTTGGTGCTTATGGTGCATTAAGCGCAAATTTACGGTATACAAAAGAATATGCGCAAGCGGCAAAATACGCCACAATGGGTGTTTCACTAGTATCTGATTATTACGATGGCTATTTCCAACTCAGCAAAGCACAAACAGAACTAGCAGAATTTGAACAAGCAATAAAAAATGCACAAAAAGCAATAACTCTACAACCGAACAATATTCATGCCTATCTCAACCTCGGGCATATCCATAACAGAAATGGCACACTCGACGATGCCGTTGCCATGTACAAAAAAGCATTAGAAATTACACCTGAATTTCCTAATGCATTGTACAACCTAGGTTACACACTCAGAATTCAGAAAAAAACTGACGAAGCGCTCACCTACTTACTCCGCGCAGCGGAACTCCAAGCAAATTATGTTGATGCACACGTTGCTATTGCACAAGCTTATTGGTCACAAAAAAAGTTTGATGTTGCATGGCAAGAATACGAGTGGCGCTGGAAACTCTTAGGCATTGACCCACATGCCATGAGTACACCACTGTGGGATGGCTGCGATCTAAAAGGTAAAACCATTGTACTCTACTGCGAACAAGGCCTGGGCGACACCTTACAATTTGTACGCTACACAAAATTAGTAAAAGAAAAAGGCGCTACGGTGGTGTGCAAAGTACAAAAGCCCCTGCTTACTTTACTGGCTCAATTTCCGCACATCGACAAGCTCATCAGCAGCATGGCAGAAACCAAAGGAATGCATATTGATTACCAAGCACCGCTCTTGAATCTGCCGGGCATTTTAAAGACACGTGAACATACGATTCCTGCCGACATCCCTTATCTCAAAGCAGATCCAAAGCTTATCAGTTTGTGGAAATCAAAATTGGCTCACGATACAAAATTCAAAATTGGCCTTTGTTGGCATGTTGACCCGCACCACGAAGTTGATAAATCACCATGGGAAAAACGCACCGTTACTATTGATCTCTTCACACAACTCTCGCGAATAGCTAACACCAGTTTTTATAGCTTGCAAAAAATTAATGGCGAAGATCAGCTCAAGAATCTGCCCGAAAGTTTTGTCGTAAAAACCTTTGACCAAAACTTTGATGAAAAACATGGCAGATTTATGGATACTGCTGCCGTGATTATGAATCTTGATTTGGTGATTACGGTTGACACTTCCGTTGCACACCTTGCTGCTGGCATGGGCAAAAAAGTGTGGATGCTGTTGCCGTACACTCCCGACCCACGTTGGTATAACGAAGGCCAGGCCACACCATGGTATCCCAACATGCGCTTATTCAGACAACCAAAACCGTACGATTGGCAATCAGTAGGCAATGAATTAAAAGTAGCATTGGCTGCTCTGGTAAAATAGCACCTACAATGTAATGAGACGCCCCACTCTACTGATCCAAAACCCAGTAGAGTGGCTGGCAAAAATAGTATCTCGTTGCAATCGCACTGACTCAAAAATAGCAAAGAGATACATGAGACGCCGCATGTACACAGCAGAAAACCACGTATCATTTATAGCAACGAGCAAGGGAAGATCCTCTTGCTCGTTGCGCATATGATCATTACCAATAAAAATATCAGAGCATAATCGCGGCACCGCGGTTAATGTAGGAGAGAGCTCGAGCCTATCTGATTGCTCACTCACACAATAGTCGTTGCACTCGTTTAAAAACAACGCACGACAACAACTAAACTTTTTAAAAATGGATGGTATGAATTCTGTGAAAGGACAGAGGTTTTTCTTATCGTACCACTGCACAATGCGTCCATGTTTTATAATAAAATAACTGGTAAAGTTTTGTACCCCTTCATCATTTTCTATAACACGCGCAGAACCGACAGCAATAGTAACGTCATGTTCCGCCCAACTATGCCCTATCCAGGTATGATAATTCAATGGCGCCAAAAAAGATGTTTCGGGCATTATGATGGTAGTGACAGAAGGTTTATTTGCTAATTTTTGGTAGATCGCTTCATTAACATAGGCAGCCTGATCTTCTAAAGTGTCACTGCGCGATGGCGGAGCAACATACCCCAGCGTGGAAACATACGATGTTCCGTCGTACAAAGACGATTGCCACAATCCCATAAAAAATGGCACAAGACACATAATTGCCAAGCCTGCATGCCACCATGATTTTTTTATATAAGCAAGCACTATACTCATCTGCATAACACACAGTGCAAACAATAACCCATACTCACCAATAATTGGCAAGGCTTGTAACAACATCGAATATTCCGCAAGTACTAATAATGGCGAGCCTGCGCAATAACCCATGTAACTTCCCAGCGGCCATAATATGCCATGCCGCACCCAATAAAAATAAGCCATGGTAGTTATTAACCAACACAGCGCCATCCAGTTAATTGATTGTGCACGCACCCTTGCCAAACGTTGTGCACCCCAAAACCACAACCCGGCATGCAACGCGCAATAGATAACAAAAAAAATACCCAAGAATATTCTGAATGGCCCGTGTCCTTTTTCTAGAATCAATCTCACAATGCCATAGCAATGCGTACCAAAAAACAACAGCCCCCACCACAAACCATAGGTAAAACCAACTATCTTTGGTTTTTTTAGGATGCTATAAAATAGTGGCACTAGAAATATAAATACGAGCCAAAATAAATGCTTTGACCAAAAAAAGGCGCTACTTAACGCCAATGCTGAAAGGCTTATGCTTATTAAAATAGCACCACTTTTCATCCAGTACTCCCCAAGATTTAATCTGTCATTATGAACCAAAACTATATCTAAAAACCAAACTTTGACTCTTATTTTTTTTTTTTGTATTAATTGATGACACGTTGTACATGAGCATAAAAAGGAATGTGAAACGTTATATTAAAAAAAGGATATTAATGAAGCTAAAAAACTACGGGAGCATTGCGCTCTTAATTCTCACTCTCATTATTTCAACTTCCGCAATCGCAGAAAGCTTTGAAACCTATTTCAATCTGGGCGTTGAATGCTTTAGACAGCAACAGAACGAACAAGCACTTACCCATTTCCAAAAAGCCATAGAATTTGAACCGGACCATGCACCCACCTATTTTAATGCCGGGCTCATATGCATGGAACAAAAAAACTACAGCCAAGCATGCAATTATTTTGAGCAAGCAATTACACATAACCCAAACTATACCAAAGCGTACCACTTTTTAGGACAATCCTATCAACATCTACACAATTATGACGCTGCGCTCAAACACTACCGCAAGGTCATGGAACTTAATCCTTCATCGACCGATACACTCATTGCTATGGCTGGCACCTTGCGCGCACAAGATAAAAATAGCCAAGCGGTAGAGATCCTCAAAAAAGCACTCACTCTTGACCCCAACAATTTGATAACGCTTTTTGATCTCGGACTTCTCAACACACTGCAAGAAAAATACGAAGATGCTACCACCTATTACAAAAAAATTCTTTCTTCACATCCCAACATGCCTAATGTGACCTGCAACCTTGCCCATGTATTGCGCTACCAAGGCCTTATTCAAGAAGCGCTTACCTATTACAAAAAAACACTCTCATTCTGGCCTACCGATGCGCATACGCATTATGGCTTTTCTGAATGCTCACTGGCCTTGGGCGACTTTCAATCTGGATGGCAATCATTTGAGTATCGTTGGAAGCGTGAACACAATCCTCGTGATTTTGGCACACGACTATGGGATGGTTCAGATCTAGCAGGCAAAAAAATCTTAATTCGCGCTGAGTACGGCCAAGGTGACACCATACAATTTATTCGTTATGCGCAGCTTTTGAAAGAACAAGGAGCAACCGTAATTTTGGAAGCACAAAATACGTTGGTTACCCTCCTTTCACTCTGCCCTTATTTAGACACAGTGGTTCCCGTTGCTGACCGACTCGAACAGCTTCCCGCACACGACTTTCAAGTTCCGGTCATGAGTCTGCCCTATTACTTCCACACCACCGTGGCGACTATACCAACAACCATTCCTTACATCACCGCACACCCGACCCTTGTTACTCACTGGCAAGAACAACTCAAATCAGACACGAACTTCAAGATTGGTATTTGTTGGGAAGGCTCACCCTACTACGAACAGTTCAAATCAGCACGTTCTAAAAAAGCCGTGCAGCTGGCTGCCTTTGCACCTATTGCACAACTGCCTGGCGTAAGCTTGTATAGTTTACAAAAAATGAATGGCACCGAACAACTTGCAGCACTCCCTCAAGGCATGACCATTCATAGCTTTAATGATGAGTTTGATAACAAGCATGGCAGATTTATGGACACCGCAGCGGTCATTCAAAACCTTGATTTGATTATCACGGTGGACACTTCCGTCACCCATCTTGCCGGCGCTTTGGGCAAACCAGTCTGGGTTATGCTGCCGCTTGTTGCCGATTGGCGTTGGATGATTGATAGAAACGATTGTCCGTGGTATCCAAGCAGCATGCGCTTATTCCGACAACACAGCATGGGCGATTGGACATCAGTTATTAGCACTATGGCTGGAGAATTAAAAGCAGTCTTGGAACAACGCTGTACCAAGAAATTCATTACCAATCAACTGCCTACCACCTTATCAATCATGGCGGAGATACAAATTGGTGAGCTCATTGATAAGATAACCATTCTGCAAATCAAAGCACAACAGATTAAAGATCCTGCAAAATTAAAAAATATTACTACTGAACTTGATACGCTCCTTGCTACGTGCAAAAATAGCGTACCACAAACCGCCGAGTTGGAAAAGCTCTGGGAAGATTTACTCACCATAAACAAATCACTGTGGGTTATTGAAGATGACATCCGCGACAAAGAACGAGTGCTAGAATTTGACCATGAATTCATTCGTCTTGCCCGCGCAGTCTATTACACCAACGATGAGCGCTGCCGCATTAAACGAGCGATTAATGAACTGAGTGGATCGCGATTGATTGAAGAAAAATCGTATAGAGATTACAAGCAACCTGCAAAATAGCTTAAGGTGCATTAAGATTTATAAAATTCTTGCATAACGTTAATGCGCTCACGCGAGACTACATTATAGGGCCCAGATACTGGGCCCTATAATGTAGTCTCGCGTGAGCGTAAAAATTATTTAATTTTTTTCTTCATCATCATTTGGATCAACATCATCATCATTACGATCTTTCTTAGCTGACTGATGAGCATAAACTGTGCATCCCATAGAATGGGCCTTACCTACGGCAATATTAGCACCACAAGAACATATCTCATTTGATGATGAACTTTCTTCAAAAAATACATCATTACTATTTGCATCCGTCTTCCAATCAT
>JAPLIR010000019.1 GCA_026389015.1 Candidatus Dependentiae bacterium
TTAATGCTTGTTGGTTCTGTAGAAGATCCTGGCGAAGAACAAAAATTAGCGGGTTCTTTTCTGGTGAGCACATTGGTATACATGCCTGTTGCAATTCTACTGTTATCTTCTATATAGGTAATGGCAGTTTTTGCTTGCGCGCTTGAACGTTGCGAACAATCAAAAACAGACATAAATCCTTTGCCGATGGTATCGCGAAGCCCCTCTTCGTAGACAGTTTCTTTAAAAAAGGTGCCCGCTTTGAGCGCGGTTGATTTTATGCTTTCGCCTAGAGACACAAAGCTATCTTTCATAATTTTACCAAAGTCTTCAAAGCCACCTTTTATGGTGTTGCCCAGGTCTTCAAAGCCACCTTTTATGGCCTCTCCCACGTCTTCCCAATCACTTGCTGAAAATGGATTCCATGCCGACAGAGGCGTGAAAATTCCTAATGGACTTGCACAGGCAATTATCAGTGTTAGAATCAGTGCTTTGTTCTGCATAGTTTTCATGTGAATTATCCTATTTTTGTCAAACTTATATTTCTATTATAAATAATTATAGGAATTTTTGAAGTAAAATAGCAATGAATATGGGTGTTATGTAGGTGAAGAGGCTGAGATAAGGGCTTTTTATTTAAGAGATTGTTTTTTTGCCTATAGCCACTATATGCTGCAATAATAAGGCATTTTTTTACCTGGGGAGTAGCTATGAATTTTTTTCAAAGACTATGGACATGTAGTGGAATAGCATGGCGTTTATTCAAAACCTATACGCAAATGCTGTATGGTTCTTGGAAAGTTTTAAAGCTTGAGCAACCAGTAGTGACTATTTTTGGAGGATCTCGATTTTTGCAGGATGATCCTTATGCTGTAGAGGCTAACAAGTTGGCGCAGATGTTTGTTGAACATAATATTTCCGTGTTGACTGGCGGTGGTGCTGGCATCATGGAAGCAGCCAGTTGTGGTGCTTTAAAGCGTGGTGCAGGAAAGGGCATAAGTATGGGTATTAACGTGAGTGGGCTTGAGGATAAAAATCCCTGCGTTAATGAATATTTTTCAACAAATCACTTTTTTTCTCGAAAATGGCTTTTGGTAAGATTTTCAACGGCCTTTGTCGTGTTCCCTGGTGGCTTTGGAACGCTCGATGAACTAGCAGAAATATTAACATTGATGATGACTAAAAAAGTCCCAAAACTTCCGATTGTTTTTATTGGTGTTGAGTATTGGGAACCATTCATGCAGTGGCTCAAAAATGAAGTGCTTGCGCATGGTGCTATATCACAAACAGAATTGGAGCTTTTTGTGGTGACCGATGATTTGAACCGAGCCTTTAGTTTGGTGTGTGTTACGTGTAAGTTGTAGAAAAGGAATAAGCGTTTGTTCTTTTTTTATGCAGTCATCAACTCTTTTTTTATAGAGTTGCCAAGCCAATAGCCAATTAATGAGAGTATCAATGCTGCAATTTCTTTGGGCACTACTATTGGGTGTATTCTGAATATAATGAATCCAGCGAGTCCGAAGAGTATGGAAACAATAGCGGCATTCTTTTTTAAGTTCGTGCCAAAATAACTGAACAGGAGCGGTACTAATAAGCAGCTGACAGAAATTTCGTAGCTGCTTATTAGAATATCAATCACATTATTTGATATAAAATATGAGGTAATGAATGCTGCTGCACCGGTAATGAGCGTTACCATCTTGGAAAGTTTTAGTTTGTTGTGTATTCCTACAAAGGAAAAATCAAAATCTTGTGCTAAATTCGAGCTTATTGCACACAGCAATGAATCAGCCGTTGAGGTAATTGCGGCCAATATGCCGCATATGGCAAAAAGTGCCACGTAGTCATTGGTGAGCGATTCTATGATTGGTATGAGTGGACTGGCGCCAGCTGGTACATTGAGGTTCATTGCAAAAGCTTTCACGCCAAAATAAATAGGAACGAGTGAGAATGTCAGTAAAAAAGCGCTTGAAATAAAAGCAGATAATGCAGCAATCCGTTGGGTACGTGCAGCAAAAAATCGTTGTGCTAAATCTTGTTCGATGAGTGAAAATAGTGCAGGGAGCATAATGGTTGCCAGTAACGAAGTGCTGGTGATGCGTATAGTAGAAAAGTTTTTTTGTAGTTCAATAAGGCCAGCAAGGGAAAAAAAGCTGCTCGGTTCAAGGCTCAAACAATAACCAAAAATGCCGAAGAAAACTAAAATGATCACCCATACTTGTGCTGTGTCGGTGACTACAACGGCTTTAAGGCCGCCAATCATGGTGTAGGTAATAATGAATGCCCATACGAGTATAAAAATTATTTCGTTATTAATCTGCATGCCTGCAAGGAGTGTTCTTGATGCAACAACTTGTCCCACCAAGATGCCGCACATGGTGGCAATGGAAAGCAGAGAAGCAACTTTTTTCAGCATTGGTGAATGATATTTTGTTTCGAAAAGCTCGGCTGTTGTTGCGACGTTCAATGAGCGTAATTTAGCAGCGAAACCCAAGCCCAGGAGAAGGAATCCTAAGCTCATACCCAGTGTGTAGGTTATGCCGTAGATGCCAACTGTATACGCTTGTTCGGCAGTACCCATCAACATGCCACCGCCAAGTTGCGTTGCAATGAGAGTAAAGGTAACGGGAAACAAACCAAGGTCACGACTGGCTAAAAAATAATCGGTATTATTTTTTATATTGCGCGATGCGTAGAGACCAATAAAAAAGTAAAAGACAGCAAGTATGCTGAAAATAGCTAAAAATAGTGTGGTATTCATGTTGTTTTCCTCGTTATTTTTGCAGCTTAGGAGTGAGCAACCTTAACGCACCTGATGAGTAGCCTCACTACGCCGTCCTCCCTGAGCTTTGTCGAAGGGTTTTTAAAAAAGTTATACATAAAAAATGGTACCCGGTTTTTATTTTAAAGACAAGATTGGTTTTGGCGGGAGCGGCAATTTTTATGTGCAATAGAACGTAGAAGGTCGAAAATATTCCCACTGGTGCAAAAAATGACGCATTGTGCAATAGTTTTATACAGAAATGCTGTGCCAATAATTTGGATTGAATCAACGAAAAAAATCCCCTGCGTGCCAAGGCTTTGAATAAATTGTGGGCAGATATAGCTCAATCCATTTTTGAATAATTTTGTTATGGCATAACTATTGTCGGCTGATTGGTTGGCAGCATACAGTTGATTATATCGTTGATATATTTTCATGAGTACGTATCCCATGGTGGTGATATTAATAAGAGTATGTGCCTTCTCATAGGTTATCCATGATGAGGATGATGGCGGCGGTAGGTGCTCGGGTGTTTGTATGATAAGCCAATCATTTAAATCAGGTTTTTGGGTGCTGAGTGGCAAGCTTATCATTGGCTCTTCAATTTTGGAACCGGCTTGATAGTGTTGTAGGAAATCAGCAGAAAATTGCCAAGCCCGTTCTTGCAAGCCTTCTACTCCGCTCTTCGAGCTATGAAGAACAGGTTGGCGAAGTAGAAATCTATCGTAAGACCATTGGGTTGAATTCATGCTACTGAGTGCAACCAACAACAAAACTTTGTGGTGCATAATGCCTGCTTTATGTTAGCCGTTAGTTTCCACCTTATACTCACTCACATATTTTAGAACTACTGTTTTTAGATATTCCAAGCGTGCGATTCTTTCCTTGGCAGTGGTGCGTGCTTCTGCTTGTTCTGGAAAAAGAAACGACATCTTAAAATAATCGAGACTTCTATGCAGCCTGAGAAAGTTACTCAATTGTTGTAGTTCGCCATCAATGTCATTAATGAAATACACGAGTGGGCTCAGAAAACATGCGGTAGCTGGTGCATTGGCATATCTCGTTTGAATAGCGGCAAGCAGTTCTTGTGCAGTCTGTGCTTCAATTTTATTGAGCATGGATATGGTCATTTGTCCTTTCCACGATGCCCATGTATCGTTACTGCTGATAACATAATATGATGTGTACAGCAATCGTGCTAGTAGGGTACTATAGGTAATGCCAAGAAAGCCAACGATAAGTTTTGGTGTAGTTATATCGGAAAGCGTTGTTGGCACGTAAGACGCAAGTGTTGATAGAATGCCAGTGCTTGGCATGGCAGCATCATGATCATGCGTTAATGGGACTATGCGTACTGCTGTTTGTATCTCCCCATGAGGCGGCAATGTTGGTTTGGTCGGAATATAGGTTCTATAGGTTTGAACATCAACACCGTGGGCTCCAGATATGCTTTGAGTAATGGTGTGTTGATTATTATTGTGAAAAGAGACTTGAGTGTGGCTTGGTGTAGCAACAGCATAAACACTTATGAGTAGCATGGAATAGAATATTTTATTGTTCATGATTTTCCTTTTTTGGTTTTTTCTTCAAACAACTGATTTCTTGCTATTTCGAACTTTAATAAGCGTTGATTACGTTTGTAAACTGCTTGTGGATCAAAGTCGCAGTTCTTGTCGTAGCTTTGCATAATTTTTTCTAAATCATTGGCATGGTCGTGCGATTTGCCAGTAAGAAGTTTTTTTATCCAGGGGATCCATGGTGATCCTACATAGATTTTTTTGATCATAAGACGTTGTGCTTCTAGGGTTGGTGGAAAATTGTTTTGGTATTCTTGCGTACGGCTTTTCCAGTAGAGCGTCCAGTCGTCTTCGGTAAAATTCTTCAGAGCGTTTACATATTCCGTGAATGTTAAACTGCGCCAGTAGGCAAGTGCAGTTGGATCGTTTAATGCTGAGATGTGTGCTATGAATTTTTCTTTTGACTGGCAGGCTAAACATTCGCGTAGCTGTGTGCCATGCATGAGAGAGCAATCATTGTCTTTTTTGTCGATGGTTATAGTAATATCTTGGATTATATGCTGGTGGTTCTCATTGATGATTTCATGCATATTTTTTTGAGTTGGCGTTGGTGGTGTAGTAAGCTCTTTCAGGTTGTTACACAATACTGGTGGCATGATCGTGGCTATCAGGACAATGATAAAAAAATTGCGCGTCATCATTGTTATCCTCTTGATCAACCACCAATCTTAAACTTTTATATTACTATAGAATTGCGTGAACTGTATTTTCAATAATTTGGATTAAAGGAGATCAAATTGCGTGAGTTTGTTACGTAATTGGTCAGGGTTTTCAAAATAAATACTGATCATGCCAGCATCGGTTGCTCTTCGAATGTTTTGACGATTATCATCAATAAAGAGGATTGTTTTATTGTGTTGATTATAGGTTGCAAGATAATGAGCGAATGCTTTTGGATTATTTTTGGCTAGATAAGAGTTTTCCTGGTTGGGTACCTGTACTGCATCAAAATTACTAAAGATTGCTTGGTGTCGTGCGGCTAAATGTACAAAAATAACGGCACCAATATTAGAGAAAATATGGAGCACATACCCCCTTTTTTTTAAGCAGGAGACTATATCGAGAGTCTCCTGAATTGGATCTTGGGCGTTGGCAATATTGATGGCAAGGTGTTTGTAAGTAGCTATGCCAGGATATTTTTGGCATAATGTCATAATGCATTCTTCTGGTACTGCGCGTTTGAGCATAAGGGTACATAGATCGTACATGAATCGTGGATGTAGCATATACCGCGCAAGAAGCACGACTTTTTTATTCTGCCAAAGAAGGTTCATTGTTTTTTTATAATTACGTTTGAACAATACGCCATGGATATCAAAAACGACTATCGTGTTTTCTGGGGAAAGAGATGATGAAGGTTGCATAGTCATAAAAACGTCCAATAGGATTATGGTGTATACAGTAGCTTATACACCATACCAAAAAACATGATAAAAAATATAGTATAAGAAATAGGCATTAGTTAATGATGCAAGTTTTTTCTAGGAGCGAATTCATTATTGTTTTTGTTGTGGTAGGTTGCGCAGCGGCGGCTTTTTTTTGTTCTTCTTTGAGTAGTTCTTGTTTAGCAAGTTGTTCTGCAAGATGCCTGTTCATTCCAATAGTCAATGCAAGGGCGTTGTTTGTATCATTTTCATAAAAGAGGCTGTTGTCGTTCGATTGTTGAACGGATGATACTTGTTTCATATCTTCTGGATTTGCAGGAGATGGGCAGAACATAGTAGAGGTGTGTGTTGCTAGCATTAAAACGGTGAAAAATATGATCTTTTTTGCAAACATATGATTATCCTTAAAAAAATGGGTTTAAAACTATTACCTTGTATTGCTTCTTTGTCTGGTGCTGCTAGATTCTTTGCTCGCGCCTTGTTGTTCATAGCGAAACGTTAAAAGATCTTTTATTTGATCGATTTCTTTTTGAGAGATTGAGGCTTTTTTAATCATACATTCATAAATAATATTTTCATCCTGTTTGGACAGAGATGGACAATATAAAAAAGCACGTTGCGCAGTAGCCAGCGAGGTGAATCGCGCAGCTATTTTTTCGTGTTTAATTATGGGCATTGATTGTGCATGTTGCATGCCGGTTCTGTTGACTGATTGGGCTTGTGGCTTGGCTATGTTAATAGCCAGCGATCTGACGTTCCGCGAAAAAGTCATGTGAGGCTTCGTGGTTGTATCCTCATTGATTGAAAAAATGGTTTGGCCTTCCTTGTTGCTATTTGTGCTGTTAAAAGGCTGGCTCGTAAATGTGGTGTTATTCATAACGAATAATGTCAGAGTGAAGGTGAGCAGGAATAATCTTTTATGCATGATCCGTATTCTATCGATTGTGAGGGTATGAATGTTAATTAGTTGTATGGCTATCTTGTTGTTGTGTCTCAGATGCAGGGTTTTTAAAAATATCCTGCCCTAATTTTTCCAATTTTTCTTTATCTTCTTTGGATACGCGAGGTGAATTGAGATAATGTTTGCGTAAATAATCAGCAATCTCCTGCTTATGAGTTGAGTTTGTTGCTTGGGCAATTTTTTTTAGTGTATCAGTAATATGTTTATCAAAGCTGTCTGAATCATTTTCGTGATTATAATAAATACGATCTAGGCGATCTTGAGCGGTAAGAGGTATGGATGCTACGGTTTCATCGCCTGTTTCGGCATTTCTTATGAAACCAAGTCCTCTTTTGAAATCTATAAACGCTGATTTAGATTTATGAGTACAAGATGGTGGGAAGCTGTGGCTTGAATTATTATTTTCGAAAGTACTGTGGCTCGATTGGTTTGCTAAATTGGGCAAGTTTGAAAAACTCTTGTTTGAGTATCTTTTATGCATCGGGGACACAGGAGTAGCGTTTTTTTCTTCTGTGGTCTCGCCGAATGTTTCAACTTTTGTTGATGGTCGATTATCCACGAATGGTTTGTCCATGCAAAAGCACTGAGTTACACTGATAATGAGTGCTAAAAAAAATGTTATTTTTTTATTCATTGAAATATCCATGTTTGATTTTTGTGTCATCAGTAGAAGATGTTTTTACTCATGTTAATCATATTAGAAAATGTTTTTTTGTCAATGAACTACGAAGCGGAAGGCTGAACTTGTAGCTGCATGAGGAAGGGTTTTTCTGTATCAAGTCTCATGATAGATCCGGCCAGTGGTCGTTGATCTATGATGAGGCAATGCGTGCAGTGGTGGCCATCTGGCTGCGTTGGATAGTGAAGCACTTCAGTTGTAATGTCTTGAGCGTTCAGCGCTTCAATCACGTGTTCTATGGGTTTATTTTTCAGATCGGGAACCAATACTTTTTTATGAGGGCCGGCTGAAATGTAAAGCGTTATGGGATTGGCATCGAGTAATTGGCCTGGCATGGGCCATTGGGCAATACATAGATCTTTTGGAGCTGAATTATCAACTATGTAGGATTTAAAACGGATGTGTTGTTGTTCAAGATCAGCGGCGATTGCGGGTAACGATTTTGTCACGAGGCTAGGCGTTTGTTTTTTTGCTGGTTGGGTTGAGATAACCAAAAAAACTGATTGATTTTGTTTTATTTTTTGCAGTGATGATGGGGTTTGACTTATGATCGTTCCCTCTGGCAATAGGGCATCTTCTTTGAAGGTTAACAAACGAGGGTTGAGACCTTGTCGAGATAAAATCATAAAAGCTTCTTGAGTATTCTTTCCTACTAAAGCAGGAGTTTCGAGCTCTTTTTGGGGATAGAGAACAGTGAGCGTAACGTAGCCCGTTATAAAGCTTATAAACGGGAGGGTCCAAAGGAGATTTTTGATTGTTTTGAACATGAAGTAACCTTAGTTGTATGTTTTAGGGTTCTCAAGGTAAACAATAAGCCGGATTCTGTTTTTTAAGTGATTAAACCTAAAAATGGCAACCATTTATCTAAGCGACTACACCCGCACGTTTAAACCGGAATGAACGACCGCACGTGCCTATTGTGTCTTGCTCCAGGTAGGGTTTACCCCTGCAGGACATTACTGGCCTGCATTGTGCGCTCTTACCGCACATTTTCACCCTTACCCGTCATATATACGAATATACATGACGGGCGGTTATTTTCTGTGGCCCTGATCCATAGGCTTACGCCTCCCTTAGTTGGTTTCCCTCCTAAGGTACCTTGTTCACTGGGAGTCCGGACTTTCCTCTCTGCGCCTGCTATAGGCGTCAAAGCGATTGCCTAGTTTACCTTGAGAATTATCTATCAAAGATATACACCATAATACTATTATATTAGCAATAATCTTAACGGGTGTATAGGCACTAATGGTGGGTATTTTTAGCCCAAAGGGCTCAATAACGAGGCATTCGATCAACAGGCAGCAGATAAGTAAGATATAAGGCTGTATAGAAAAGCCATAAAAAGTTTTTTGGCTTTGAAAGCCAATCAGGGTAATAGGGAGTATGTATACAAGTTGTAGTCCAAAGATATTATAATGGAACGAGGATTCTAGGGCTATCAGGAGGCATATGGCAAAAAGTTGGAATATACTTGTCTCTTTATAGAGGGATATGCAGTAAAAGCAAAGCAATCCATAGACGATCTGTTTTTCGAGCAACGAAAAACTAAAGATATCGACTATAAATAATAGCAAGATAATAAGGTAAAAATATCGTTCTTTATACAGTATATTCACGGCATTACTTTTTATTACAATGGGCACGATGTGATCCCTTGTAGTGTATATTGACAATTGAGGAGATTCAAGGGTATCTTTTGCCAAGGTTGAATATGTTACATTATTAAAAGGAGTCTTGCTATGGTAAAGAAGCTTTTTTCATCAGCAGTTCTTATTGCACTTTATGTTGTTTTGATGCCAGTTTTTTCTTTTGGCATTCCTCCATTAACAGATGCACCAATCAGCGTTGTAGCTGCGGAAGCAACGTCAGAAGTCACTCAATCGTCTCAGGCGGTATCAGGTATTTTAACATCGATTTATAATGCAGCTACTGTTCAAAATAAATTTATCACGGTGACTACAATCTCAGCATTAGTATTTGCTATCCTTTATAACTATAACGAGCAATTTAGAGAAAAAGTTCGTGGCGTATTAGGATTTGAAGAAGAAAACAAGATTTGTCGTTTCTGTCCTAAAAAGAACTGTACTCGTTAAATTTTTTTTGATTTAGAAATTAAAAAAGGAGTCGTGTAATAACGGCTCCTTTTTTGTTATACTTAGGGTATGAAATCCATACTAA
The DNA here is from genome assembly GCA_026389015.1 of Candidatus Dependentiae bacterium. Classification (NCBI taxonomy): domain Bacteria; species Candidatus Babelota bacterium. Next base: position 9,524 of record JAPLIR010000019.1, read on the forward strand.
ACTATTTATTTATCACCTTTATTCTCGTCAGCTCATGCCTCTTGGGCGCCTGTTTTTATATTGTATATAATCACAGCGTCGACTTTTCGGTTCTTGAGCAGTACGACCACGCAAAGCCCTCCATTGTTTTGGATGACGAGGGTCATGAGTGGGCCAGGTTTCAACTGGACAAACGAGAGCCTATTGCTCTCTATCAAATGCCTCCCCATTTGATTCATGCTTTTATTGCCGCAGAGGATTGGAATTTTTTCAATCATGCGGGGATTTCGTGGCGTGGGATTATTCGATCCACGTTAGTTAATCTCTATCATCGGCGTAAGGTGCAGGGGGCTAGCACCATTACGCAGCAGCTGGTCAAACTGCTCTTTTTCGATTCTAAAAAAACGTTCGAGCGTAAAATTAAGGAACAACTATTAGCGCTTCTTGTAGAACGTCAATTCACTAAAGAACAAATTTTGGAAACATATTTGAACCACGTTTGTTTTGGTTGTGGTATTTATGGGGTGCAGGCAGCAAGTCAACGATTTTGGAAAAAAAATGCTGCCGACATATCGCCCGCCCAAGCTGCAACTTTAGCGGCTATTGTACGTTCGCCTGCTCATTATTGTCCTCTTGTGTCGGCACCATTGGCAGAAAAAAGGCGCAATATAATTTTGCATTCTATGATGAAGCTTTCTTTTATTACCCACGAAGCTTATGAGCAAGCGCGCAACAAGCCTCTAGAAGTTATACAGGACGAGCAAGATTCTCTTGCGCCACATTTGCGCGAGACTATTCGCTTGCATGTAGAAGGACTGTTTGGCAGAGAAATGCTTTATGGCGGTGGTCTGCATATCAAAACAACGTTAAATAAAAACATTCAGCAAAAAGCTACCAAAGCGTTTCGCGATCAATGTCTACATTTAAAAAACACGCTGGCATCTGATATTGATGGCGCATTGATTTCTATTGAGGCAAAAACTGGCCAAATCAAAGCACTTATTGGTGGGCATGATTTCAGTAGCTCAAAATTTAATCGCGCGTTGCAGGCACGGCGCCAAATAGGATCAACTATAAAACCATTGATATATGCGGCGGCATTGCAGGCTGGTATGAGTTTTGCAGATGTCATGGTTGACGAGCCGTATGAATTATTACAACAAAATGGCACCATGTGGCAGCCAAACAACTATAATAAACAGTTTGATGGTCCCATAACTTTGGCTCATGCATTGTCTCATTCTAACAACATTGTTGCGATAAAAACTTTGCTTGCCGTCGGAGCTCAGCCGGTAATTGGTTTAGCTCGTGCTTGTAATATGACCGGCCCTTTCCATAGTTATCCATCATTAGCTCTGGGATGTGTTGACGGCTCGTTATACGAAGTGACCGGCATGTTTAATATATTTGCTAATAATGGTGAGTATGTTGAGCCTCATTATCTGACATGGATTAAAGATGCGTGGGGAACAAAAATTTGGAAAAGTAAACCACAACACCGTCGTGTAATGAGCTCACGGGTTAGTGGACAGGTTGTCAAAGTGCTTACGCATTCTTTAGAGCGTGTGCGTTGGTATTGGCCTACGCCGTGGTTGGATTGTGAGGCGCTCAGTAAAACAGGTACGACTAATGATTCGCGTACCTGTTGGTTTGCGGGGTCAACGCCAGAATTAACGACGGTTGTCTATATTGGGCGCGATGACAATCGCTCTATGGGAGAAAATATTTATCCTGTAAAAACAGCATTTCCTATTTGGATGCAGGTGCATAGTGGATTGCCTTCGCGGCAAAAACAGTTTGCGTACGATCCATCATTAAAAGAATTACGCATTAACGAAAAAACGGGAGCACCTGTTTATGGAGCGAGCGTCCCTGGTACATTGTCAATTATGGTGTAAAATATGTTTGCGTCGCCATGTATATGGCGCACAAAAAAGGGGACGCCTGCTTATGCAAATGTCCCCGGTACATTATCAATTATGATTTGATGAGATTAATTTTTTTTCATCTCCTCATGTTGAGGATTACTTTTGTCGTTAATTGACGCATTATGAGCATTTGCTTCTCTGAGCATTTTAGCAAGAAATTCTTTTCTTGATGGGCTTGATAAATTCATGGGGCTCATAGGACACAAAGCGCTAAATCGATTTGAGGAAAATGGACTGTCGGATGAGGAGGTACTGAGTGAGCGGCTCAGGCTACTTGATGCTGGACTCGCACTGCTACTATTGCTGCTGCTGCTCGAAGAACTTGGGCTTGCAGAACTTGTTGAGTTTATTGAATCGGTTGATCCGCGGCGTTCTTTTCTAGTATGTCTCATTGGTATTAGTCTTGGAGAATTAAATGGAGCTGGAGTATCGTTTCTAACATCTTGTGAGGATCGGCTTAAGGTGCTCGCTGTTGGACTACTAATACTGCTGCTATTTGAGGAGCTAGGGCTGACAATGTTCATTGAATATAGTGATTCGCGTACAATCATGTCAATTTCTTCTGTACTATGTCTTCTGGGTCCGTGGGTTGGAGAATTGAATGGAGTTTGTGCTTCGTTTCTAACATCTTGGCTGGAAGAGTTATTTTGGTCTGCGATAATTTTAGCTGGTATATGAGCAATAACTGCCAAGCTTAATGAGCTTACTCCGCTGCGAAAAGCCATTAACTCTTCTCTGCTATATCTATATTTTGGAGAAGACGATGGATTTGAATTTTCTTGTGGTTTATCCATGGTATGGGTTGTAGAGACGAGTACCAGTAGGCCGGCGACAATAGAGAGACGAAAGTAAATCATCTTAAAATTCCCTTTTTTGGTAAGAATTAATATTAATTGAGTTATAATAACGATGTGATGGCATTATGCAAGGTTTTACGATCTTGGTCTATGTCTTCTTGTTTGACAATCGTAAATAAATCTGGACGTGTTTGTGCGGCGGCAACTGCGTTATCAACTTGATGTTTTGTTGTAGCGGTTTCAAGAGGAATGGTAATGCATGGTTTATCAAAGAAGCTGACTTCAGCCAAAGTACCTGCGCCAGATCGGCACATAACGATATCGGCGGCAGCGTAATAGGTTGCTAATTCATCGCTATAACTGAATACCAATGCGGGCAGATCCATAGATGCGTAAAATGATTGCCAGTCAGTGGTATCATAGGCACCTGTTTGATGAATGATTTGAATGTTTTGCGCTAATTGTGGAAAGTTTTCTAGTGTTTGGCGCATGGCAGCATTAATAAACAATGATCCTTGTGAGCCGCCAAGTATTACGACTGTTTTTCTTTGCGGAGAAAATTGTATTGTTGCCAATGCATCTTCGCGAGATAGTTTTTTGTAGTCGGTGAATTTCATTGGATAGTTTGTCAGGGTACATCGGTTGCCAGGAAAGTAGCTGGTACTTTGTTCAAAGCATATCCAAATTTTATAAGCAAATGGTGCTAAAAATTTAATAGCTTTGCCAGGAATCACGTTGAGCTCATAGAGTTCGATAGGAATTTTGAGTAGGCGCGCGGCTAAGCACACGGGTATGGAAATATGGCCACCGGTACTAATCACGCCTTCAGGTTTAAGTTTATATAAATAATAGAAGCTGGTAACAAACGATGATACCAAGTGCCATAAAAATTTTGGATAACGTACAATGCTTTTATGGGGGAATGCTTGGAGCGTCAACGGGATGTAGTGCCGTATAATGGCACTACTATTGACCAATTGTTTGTCGAGCGCTGTGGCCGTTGAAAAAAACATTACCTCGTATTGAGGGTGCTTGTTAAGCATTTGTTGGGCCAAGGTTATGCAAGGGAGGATATGCCCTCCTGATTTACCCGCAACAAAACAAATACGATGATATTTTACGTTTTTTTTGTTTTCCATTGATTCAATAACTGTGCGCACTCAAGGTTATGGTCTTTTGTTTTAGCATTCCGTTTTGCTTGCTCAAGGGTAGTTAATGCGTTATTCGTGTTGCCACTTTCATAAAGGGTCTGAGCAAGATGTATCAAGACAGTATAATCCGAAGGAATTTTTTGTGCTACATTTTGTAACAATGTTAACGCTTGAGTATAGTTCTTTTGTTTATGATAGATTAATGCTTGTGTATCCTGAAAGTGTGGATTAGTGGCATCTTGTTTTAATACAACCTTAATAAGTTTTTCGGCTTCTTTAATGTTATCGCCCTCGGTTGCATAGTAATAAGCAATCAGGTTGAGGAGTGGGGCAAAGGTGCTGTTAATCTTCTTTGTTTCTTCAATGGTTTTTTTTAACGCATCGAAATTTTTTGCTTCATATTGCAGAATGCTTATTTGGTACAGTATTTTTGATTTAAGTGCTTTGCTTGGCGCAAGCTTTAATGATTTTTGGTGGTAGTTGAGTGCTGCCTCATTTTTATCAAAACGCGTGTTGAGATCAGCTAAATAGAGCTTAGGGAGCAGATTATTGGGTTGTTGTTTTTCCACCTCTTGTAAAATCTTAACTGCTTGTTCAAATTTGAGTACATCTTGTGTTAATAAATGGACGGTTTTATACCACATGGTATTGGTGGGATCTTTTAAAATCCATGCTTGAAGCGTTGCAGCAACGGCGTCCATTTGCTTCATAGCAGTAAGAATTTGAATTTTTAAGAGTTTGCTCTCATTGCTATCGGGCTTTTCTTGTAGGCAGGCATCAATTTTAACCAGAGCTTGTTTGTAATTTTTTTGATCAAAGAGTGTCAACGCCCCATCAAAGCATTGTTTGTTCATGGTCAGGCTGTTGTTAGTAGCGCGTTGTTCAATTTTTTGCTTGAAAACTAATTGCAAAAGATGTTGTTCGACATCTTTGTTGTCACCACCACTGGTTTCTAAAAAATTGGTATAACCTTTAATGGCTCCTTTGAGTTCTCCTGCTTGTTCATTGAGCAGCGCATACAAGAGCCAGCCTTTTTCAAAACGGGGATGCATGTCCAAGCATTTTTGGACGTTGTTGAGCGCTTCTACCTTATTGTTGAGTTGCATATAGATTTGTGACTTCATAAAATAGAAAATAAAGTTATTGGGCTTGTTGGCTGAGCTATTGAGAAGATTATCAATTACTTTAATGGCGTTTTCTGGTTCTTTTCTTCGTAAATAACTATTGGTGGCATTGAAGGCGATTTCTTGATTGTTTTTAAATTCATCGTTCAATTTTATAAACCGTTCATCAGCTTGATTGTGTTTTTCCAACTTATCCAATGATTGAGCAAAAATAAGTTGAATGGACTGGTCGTTTTTAAATAACGGATCCAATTCGGGGATCAGCTGTTCAACATGCTCATAGTTGCCAGTGTCGTGCAGAAGATGGATATAGCCTTTGTAAGCATGCAAGGGGACATCTTTTTCAGAAAGTAGAATTTTGTATCTATCATACGCTTGCTTCATTTTGCCGCTGAATTGATCGCGATTGGCTGTAAGATAGTTATGAATAGTTTGGGTTGTTACTGCGTATAGAGGTGCAGTGCTTATTGCCCAGAGTATGAGACTATAGATTATTCTTTTCATACTTTCTCCTGATGACAACGTATCAAAAAGTTTTTTAATGCATCACGGAGCTGTGGGTCTTGTATTTTGTGTAATGCATTGTCTTCTACTGTTGTTAAGGTTACCGCATGCTTGGACCAAACTTTTTGCTTCAGTTGTTGTGGTTGCTTCTTTTTTTTATTCCCTATTATCTTGAAGCGTAAATTTTTTATGCGTGGTTGGTCTAGGGTTTCGTTAATTGTTTTAAGTAATACGGTTGATAGAAGATAAAGTTCTTGCAACCAACAAGAATCCTGGACGCCAAGAATGAGGATGTCATCATGAATTTTCTCTAGACTGACTCGTGTGCTGAGTGGTCCAAAAATAGCATGCCAGTTACTCAGAAGTTTGAACTTCCAATTCTGGTCGCCGTGCAGGATACTTGGTATTAAATTTTTAATCTCTTGTGCCATAATGTTAAAGTATACTATGAAAAATGAGAACTGGCTCGTTTAAGTAATCTGGCGTAGAGTATAAAAAATTGATTATTGTTTTATTAATGGGAGTTATGTGTGAATAAATTTAGTGCTCTTTTCTCTGAATATACGACTAAAACCATCGAAGATATTGCCACAGATTTTGGCGTATCGATGCATGATGGTTTGTCCGATGCGCAAGTGCTTGAGCGTCAAGCAGTCTACGGTTTGAATGAAATAAAAACGCGAGAAATTGGCTGGGCGGATATTTTATGGCGCCAGCTCAAATCGCCCTTTATTTATTTGCTCTTGGGCGTAGCAGTGCTCTATTTCTTTCTGCAGAGTTATTTTGATGCGTCAGTAATTTTATGTATTGTTTTTATCAATACCTTTTTTAGTTTCTTTCAAGAGTATCGCGCACACAAAGCATCCCAATTTCTACAGCAATCGATTGTTACCCATGTTACGGTGTTGCGCCATGGCCAAGAGGTTGATGTGCCGCACAATCAACTGGTGCCTGGCGACATTGTCGTCTTGTATCCCGGTGATATTATTCCGGCAGATCTTCGTTTTATAGAGGCTCAAAATGTTACGATTGATGAGTCGGTTTTAACAGGAGAATCGGTGCCCGTTGCAAAAACTAACCAACCATCGCCAGAATCCATTAATGAAATTTTCAAAGCATCCAATATCGGATTTTATGGCACCACCGTGGTGAGTGGCAAGGCGCTGGGCATTGTTTTTGCAACAGGAAAAAATAGTGCTTTGGGTGACATTGTTGATTTAACTGCTCATACGGTGCAGTTGAGTAGCTTTGAAAAAGGGTTGGCTCTTTTTAGCACCTTTGTCATACGTCTCATGATCATTTCGTTGTTGATTTTGTTTTGCGCCAATCTTATCGTTAAGGGGCATTCGGTTAATTTTCTTGAGCTGCTCCTTTTTGCGAGTGCTTTGGCATTGAGTATTATTCCCGAAGCATTGCCGATTGTCATGACTTTCGCCTTGTCTCAGGGAGCGATTCGTCTGGCGCACCGCAAAACTATTGTCAAACGACTTTCTGCTATTGACGATTTGGGTAATATAGAGATTTTATGTACCGATAAAACCGGAACCTTGACAGAAAACGTTTCAAAAGTTGAAGCGGTGTATGGTGTCAATCCTCGTGAGGCAGTGCTTGGGGCCTATCTGGTTGTGCATCATCCAAAAAAAAAATTAGTCACTATTAAAGGTTTTGATTTGGCGTTGGATGCAAATCTTACCCTAGAAGAAAAAGTTGCTGTGCAAGCCTATACTCACGTGGCTGAAGTCCCTTTTGACCCAGCACGTCTTAGAAATATTGTGTTGGTTCGTCAGCAAGAGTTGTATGAACTCATAGTTCGCGGTGCTCCAGAAACAGTTCTTGAATCGTGTATTGGATTAACAACAGAAGAAAAACAACGCATGCAGGAATGGATAGTTGATCAAGGGCATCAAGGGCGGCGTGTGCTTGTTGTTGCAAAAAAAGTAGTGCAGGTTGATGACCCTAACACCTACGATCTTGTAGGTCAGGAACATGATTTAAACTTTATGGGGATGATAGCATTTGGCGATCCGTTAAAGAAAACTTCTATAGAAGCAATTGCTAAGGCTCGCGCGTTAGGGGTTACCATAAAAATATTGAGTGGTGACACGCGCGAAGTCTGTGGTGCCATAGCTCAGCAAGTTGGCTTGATTCAACATCGAGACGAAGTAGTGACGGGCGATGAGTTTGCCAAAAAATCAGCAGCAGAAAAAGAGGAGCTGGTAAACACGCGGTCAGTCTTTGCCCGTGTTTCTCCGCAACAAAAATACGAAATTATTGTGTTACTGCAAAAAGATAAATCAGTTGCTTATATGGGCGATGGCATTAACGATGCACCAGCACTCAAAGTAGCTAATGTTGCTTTGGCGGTGAATGATGCGGTGGATGTCGCTCGCGAAGCATCCGATATCATATTACTCAAAAAGAGCTTGTTGGTGGTTATTGAAGGTATTGAAGAAGGCAGGGTAATTTTTTCTAACATACTCAAATATATTCGTACGATATTGTCGACGACATTTAGTAATTTTTATTCGTTGGCATTTGCGTCGTTGATTCTTGATTTTTTACCTATGCTTCCCGTGCAATTATTATTGAATAATATTTTGTCTGATTTGCCTATGCTTGCCATTGCGACCGATTCAACCGATTTAAATGAATTGAAACGGCCCGCAAAATACGATGTTCGTGGCCTGGCTGTAGTTTCGACAGTTTTGGCACTCACGACGTCGCTGTTTGATATTATTTTTTTTGCATTGTTTTTTCATGTTGCACCAGCTGTATTGCAAACGGGTTGGTTTATCGAAAGTATGTTCACTGAGCTCGTATTCATTTTTTCCATTCGCACCACAAGAGCTTTTTTTAGAGGATCAATGCCTTCAATACCTTTGGTTGTATTGACTCTTGGCGTTGGTGCTGTGTCTTTGGTCTTGCCATTTACTGAGTTTGGTCAACGGGTGTTTCATTTCGTTCCTTTAGAATTGACACAGTTATTGATAATAGCAGGTGTTGTTATTGTTTACTTTATTACGGTCGATTTGGTTAAAGTATTGTATTACCGTATGTTCAATAACAACAATACTTAAGGACAGTTGTGGTTAAAGATTTTGAGTCGTTGTCGCATACAGCAGACATAAAAATTCGTGTCTATGGTGACACATTAGAAGAATTGTTCAGGCATGCTTTGATAGGCATGTTTCAGACCGTAGGCCCACAAGCTCCCGACTGTGTTGTGCGTGATGGCAGGTTGGTGTGCATGCAGTTGCCGCAACACCACAGCGTAGAGGTTGAATCTCTTGATTATGAATCGTTGCTCGTTGATTTTCTATCGCATGCTTTATATCTTTCTGATGTGCATAATGAGGCCTATTTAGATGTTGTCATCGAACAGCTAACACCAACGTTCATCAAGGCTTCCTTGCATGGCGTTAAGATCACTGGCTTTGAAGTGGTGGAAATTAAAGCCGTGACCTATCACGATTTAGAAATCAAGCAGATTAATGGTGCATGGCAGGCGATCATTGTATTTGATATTTAATTAACCCCACACACGGCTTTTAAGCAGTGGTTTAGGGGACCCCGGAAAAAGGGCTTTAGCCCATTCATCCCCAGTCTTGAAAAGACGTGGGGTTTTCTGGGGATAAAAAAAGGAAGTATTAATGGCTCACGAATTTTCGCTTAAAGATTTAATTAAGATTGATGAAAATATCTACGAAATCCCCAAGTCATTCCGGTCAGATATGCGTGTTCCAGCCCGCATCTTTATGAATGCACAGATGTTTGCCGACATTAAAGGTGACCGCTCGCTCGAGCAACTGGTGAATGTTGCAACATTGCCGGGCATACAAAAATATGCATTCGCCATGCCTGATATGCACCAAGGGTATGGGTTTCCTATCGGCGGGGTTGCAGCAACGGCAATTAATCAAGGTGGCGTTATTTCTCCGGGAGGCATTGGCTACGACATCAATTGTGGCGTGCGATTGTTGGCCGTGAATATGAGCGCCGATGAGTTGGCGCCTTATCTTAGTGAACTAGCAACGCGCATTTTTCACAAAGTACCATCAGGTGTTGGCAAAGGCGGCAAGCTTGATTTTAAAGCGGGTGCGTTGGATAAAATTTTACGCGATGGCGCACAGCATATGCTCAAGCTCGGCTACGGTAATGAAGGCGATTTGGAATTTTGCGAAGAGCGTGGGCGTTTGGATAACGCTGATCCATCAATGGTTTCTGAACAAGCAAAAAAACGAGGAGCCGATCAGCTGGGCACGCTTGGGTCGGGTAATCATTTTCTTGAAATACAAAAAGTTGATGAAATTTTTGATGAAAATGTTGCGCGTGTTTTTGGTTTAGAAAAAAATCAGGTTACGGTCATGATTCACTGCGGTTCGCGTGGGCTGGGGCATCAGACTTGCACCGATTATGTTCGCACTATGATGCACAAGGTCAATCAATGGGGTTATGTGTTGCCCGATCGTGAATTAGTGTGTGCACCATTTACCTCAAAAGAAGGGCAGGAATATTTTGCTGCAATGTCAGCCGCAGCCAATTTTGCATGGGCCAATCGTCATATGATTGGGCATTGGGTTCGCGAGGCATTCCACGAAGTTGTTGGGCAAAGCATTCAAGTACGCACCGTCTACGATGTCTCTCATAACATTGGCAAACTAGAAACGCACATGATTGACGATAAGCTCGTTGATGTCGTCATGCATCGTAAAGGTGCAACGCGTGCGTTTGGGCCTGGCAGACCAGAACTGCCAGCGTTATATCGAAATGTTGGCCAACCGGTACTCATTCCAGGAACCATGGGTACTTCGTCCTACGTGTTGGTTGGCACGCAAGAAGGTATGGACGCTTCATTCGGCTCATCGTGCCATGGCGCCGGGCGTAAGATGTCCAGAACACAGGCAAAACATACGGTGCATGGTGCGCAATTGCGTAAAGAGCTGGAACAAGCGGGGATTATGATTCGTTCTAACTCGGACCCTGGCCTTGCTGAAGAAGCACCTGTTGCCTATAAAGATATAGATACGGTAGTGAGTGTTGTTGATGGGGCCAAGTTGGCGCGCAAGGTTGCACGAGTTCTACCGCTTGCGGTTATTAAGGGTGATTGAGTTTTTTTCTTGGGCCGCATTTACAGCTGAATTATTTCTTTTTCTTAGAAACTTTTTTAATTTTAGCTTTTTTGGCAACTTTTTCTTCTAGCGCTGGTATATCTTTTTGTTTTTTAAGTTCAGCTTCTATTTCTTCGATAGTAGGAAGTTTGCCCTTAAATTTTTTTGGTAATGATTCGACGAGCTTGGTTGTATAGTTTGCTATCCCAATTGGCTTATTCATGCCACTTAAAGCCCATTCTGCCATAACGTTATCTTTTGATTGGCAAAGTAGTAATCCAATTGTTGGTTGATCGCTTGGATGTTTTAACAGGTTATCAACCGCGGCTAAATACAAATTGATTTGAGCTAAATCTTTGGCTTCAAACTCTCTGGCTTTTAATTCAACAACTACAAAGCATCTAAGCTGCAAGTGGTAAAAAAGCATATCAACATACAGATCTTTTGTGCCAGCCATTAAGTGCTGCTGTCTACCAACAAAAGAAAATCCTTGCCCTAGTTCTAACAAGAATTTTTGTATGTGTGCCATGAGTCCATGTTCAATTTCTTGCTCCATTGCTTCTTTGCTCATGCTTAGAAAATCGAAGTTATACGGATCTTTAAGTGTTTGCTCGGCTAGATCTGAATTAGGTTTGGGTAAAGCAGCCTTAAAATTGGTTATAGCTTTGCCTTGTCGTTTATACAAATCAGATTCTATCCACATGGTGAGCACACTTCTACTCCAACCATTTTCAATTGATTGTTGAGCATACCAAAGTCTTTGTTCGTTTTTTTGCAGCTTTTCTAAAAGCACTGCATTATGCCCCCATGGAATGTTTAATAAGGGATTATGCTCTATTTGTCCCACAGCTGTGGGACAAATAGAATAAGCTTCATAAAATGCAATCATTCTGTATATATTAGTTCTTGAAAATCCTGTAATTCCAGGAAATGCTGTTCCAAGATCATGTGCAAATTTTTCTACGATTTTTGCACCCCAACCTTCTGATTGTGTTTTATCAGAAAGTACTTTTCCAATACGCCAATATAATAAGATAAGTTCTTTGGTAACTGACTGAGCAGCACGAAGTTGTGTTTGTAGGATATCTTCTTTTATATGTTCTAAAAATTGAACATAGTTTTTTAGAACTAGATTATCGCTCGATTTTATATTACTCTTTTTCTTCATATACATAGCCTTTATTTATGAATGCCACAGTGCCTGCAATTGCTTGTGGCATTCTCTTTTTTTAAACTATTTTTTTCATTTCATGTTATTGAGCAATAAGTAAAAAGTCTATTAAAATATAGCTCGTAGTATTGTCACAATAGAATTGACTGCAAATACACCAGACCAGAACGGGTGGTACTCTTCAGGTTTTTTGCACAACGATGCGGCGGTGCCACCAATGACGAGCAACAGTGCCCATTCGAGCGGCATGAGAATGCCACCAAGCACCATAATCGGACTTACTTTAAAATCTTTTAATATCGCGCCAAACAGTGCACCAAAAATCATGGCATAAAAATCAAAGTTCTGGAATTGTATCGTGAGTGCGCGTGTTTGACTGCGTTGCGCAATCAACGATGCTGATCCAAGACCAAGCTTGGTGATGAGCAACCAAAATATTACGCCGACTGATAATGCGCTCACCGTGAGGCCAAGCCATTGAAATTGTTTAATCTGTTTTGTGCTGACCGAACTCAACTGTCCTAACTTTCTACCAAATAATATATCCACGGCAACGCCACCACACACTTCCACAAAGGTTGAGATAAGCGTGAGTTGAATGTAATCGGGATTAAAAATAAACAGTGCTGGCATCATAACGAATGTTGCAAAGCGTGCTACCGGTGCAAGGCTCAATTCGCCACCGATCACCAGGAGTTGGTAGCTGCACAGCATGGTGAACGGAATCAAATAGAGTTGCAACATGAAACTAAATTTAAACCAGGTTAAGAATGCAATAATCACGCAGAATGTTGCTGCTGTTTGCCAGGTGAGATACTTTGTATAGGTTGATGAACTTGGCGTTGATTCATTGCTCGACGATGCGGTTAGCCTCTTAAATACACCTTTAAAAAATTTTGGTAATTCAAGCATGCTCATGAATGCGCCGTGCACAACCATGCCACTGATAAACGCAAACGAAAAATCATTGTAACTTAAGTATGAAAAAAAGTGCGTATGCGCTGGCGTCATGAGTAATATTTTGGAAACAATGCCAATGCTCAATGGTACAATCAACATGGTACCTGCAATAAAGCCAATGGAAAGTAAGAGCGGAAATTCATTGAGTGGTATATTAATAGTGGGTATCTGAATGCCTTTAAAAGAAAATTCTGTGAATAACGTAAACCGTTGTGCTGCATGAGTCAGAATCAAGCCGATGCTGTAGGCTGCACTCGCAATAGATCCAGCAATGAGTTGATATGCTTGGAAAAGATTTTCTTGTATCGATGCTAATTTGTAGGACACTTCTCCAACCGCGAATGGTAACTTATCAACATTGAGGAGTTTATGTTCAAAAATATTAGCGATGAACAATCCGAGTGCTCCTGCAGAAAAAGTTAACCCCGCCATGATGGCCACAAAGTAATAGGGTGTTGCAAGCCATGCATTAAATAATGTTGGGTTCAAAAAATAGAGTGTGGGGAATGCAAAGCCGCAGCCGGTTGCCAAAATGCCGCCAATCGAAGAACCTGCGGTAATCAATGCTATCGATTGAATGCGATTGGTCTGTGCAATTTTTGAGCCAAGCAGCGCAAAAATTAAGGAACACAATATTACAATCACTGAGTGTATCCAAGGCCCGATCATAACAGCCATAGAAATGTAGCTTAATATTGCGGTGGAAAAGATTGAAAAGAATATGGTCAATAAGATGTTGAGCAGTGTCATTGATATACGACCTTCAGGGTTTTTCCTAAAAGTGTAAGTCTTTTATCGAGGAACAGCAAGGAGTGAGTTGTGGGCCCCGTGAGGAGCCCGCAACGATAATTTATTTTATAAAGCTTTCGACTATTGTATTGGTTATTGTTTTTGCAATAGCTTCTATATTTTTAAATGGGTCGGTGATGTCGATGTCCATTTTCATTGACATACTTTGACCGACTAAGACTAAGCTTAATTCCACATTGCCCAGTATTCCCTTTTCAATTTGTTTGAGGCTACCGGAATAGCGGATTTTTTGTACATCAACCAGCCCTAATACGCCTCTGTTAATGAATTGTTTTGCACCTTCGAGCATGCCTACTGTTGCAACTTTGGTACCAATTAATACGCCGGTGCCTGCTTGTTTGCCAACTTCTATTGTGCCAACGGCAGTTTGCTCGGCAGCATCTAAGGTTTTATTTGCTGCATCCAATGCTCCTTGAGCGGCTGATTTAGAAGCCAAGAGTGTTCCAGTTGAAGCTTGTTTTGCACCCTCAAGAATTCCTTGAGCTACCAGTTTTTTGGTGAAAACATCGCCAAGCTGTTGCGTGAAACCAGCTAGTTTACAATCTATGTTGTTAAGCGTATCAGTCGCGCTATTAACATCAGCTTGTGCTTTTTCTATAGCATCTTTTTCTTTTTTAATAGCATCATCGATGGCACTCAGTGACTTTTTAGCGTCATCTACTTTTGCTTGAGCTGTTGCGATGCCGGCTTGCACTTGTGCTTGTGCTTTTTCGGTTTGTTCTCTCACTTCTTTTTCTGCGGCCTCGAGTGCTTTTTTGACTTCTTTTTGCGCTTGGTCAATACCGACTTCTACTTGATCACGTAAGTATTGTAATAAGTATTGTTGAAAGCAAGCGTCTACTTTAAAATCAAAATCAGAACTCGTTATGTTTCCTTCCGATTTACCTTTCAGGCGAACGGCAAGAAGAGGTTTATCTGGTTGGCCTTGTTTTTTGTATTGTGCTTTACCCAATGCAGTTATGAAGTCGAAGGCAACGCCATCGCTGCTAATATCCATGCATGATTGTGTTTCAAAAACTTCACCAAGTTTTATTTTACCAGAAATGAAAAGCTGTTGTTTTGCCAGTGCTAACGTCATGCTCATGAGTGGACCACCAGCAAAGCGTGCTGGAATACAAGCACGTGGATTTTTGGTTCCTTCCTTGTGTTTTACCGGCGCTGTTGGGTTGGTGCTGAGGTCACAGGCAGACACTTTCATATCAACACTACAGCTGCCATCTACTTCCATATCAGATTGCGTAATTTCCAACGGCCCGAGATGAACCGGTGTACAATAGGCTTCAGCTATCAGGCCGTCTTGTGACGCATTAATGTTACCGTACGCTTCAAAACCGGGGAAGAATATACCGCCGCGCAAGGTGAAACCACGTTCAAAAATCAGTTCGCCAATAGAAGTTGTGTTGGGCACAATGTAAATTTTAACATCTCTGATGCCAATGCGCGGTAGTTTGTCGCCGTTGACTTCGTGCCCTATCGTTTTTGTTGCGTATTGAATGATATCACCAAGGGTGAGTTCTGCCTGGTCTTTTTCCAAAGGAGGGCACGTTTGTTTTGGTTCGTTAGTGCATTTTTCTGTTTTTGGGTCACAGGCTTTGTTTTTTAACTCTCCATAGAGGACAAAATCATTCCCTCCACCAGCAAGAGGTAGTTTCACATACAGGGCAATTTGTTTTTTGCCGACGACAATTTCGCCGCCAACACCAAAACTTTTTGGTCCCAATTCAAACACCGTAAGTAGGTTAGCGTCAACTTCAGCAGCAACATTTCCAAGCTCGAGTCCACTGATGCCAAACGGATTTTTCCAGAATCCGAGCATGGTGCCAGCTATGCTAAAGTCTGCAGCTGCAGAGAATGATATGCGAACCGTCAGGTTGAGTGGATCATCATAAGGGCTTGGCTTTACTATAAAGGTCGTTAACAAGGCAAATGATGGTACGGGGTTACCGGCAATTTCTAATTCGAGACTTCCTAAGGTGCCCTTATCAGAGAGTTTAATACCAGCGCCGCCAATTTGTGCGGTAAAGCGTGACTCGATAGGGTTGGCAGCTATGTAACCGATGAGTGATATAGTAGTGCCTTCTTTGCCAGCAAATTTACCAGCGGGAGCGAGTTGACCACTCAAGGTTGTTTTGGATACAAAGTTGAAACCTTTTCTAAAGGTATGATCTTGCTCGGTATCGTGATAATCAGCGCTACTGAAGATGAAGCTGAGGTCGTCAAGCTTGATATCATCAAAGAGCGTGCCTTTCAAGCCGCTAACGCCGTCAGATAATTTCCAATTTACCGGTGCTTTAACTTTAAGAACTTTAGCGCCTTTGCTCGTGGCATCAAATTCACCTTTGAGCGGCACGCCAAAAAGCGTCAGTGTGCAGTTCAGGTGTATTTCATATCCTTCTTTATTTTTTTCAAACGAGAAGGTCGGATCTTTTAATGCAATATCTTCAACATAGGGCACGTTGAGTGATGCAAATGGTTTGATTTCTTTTTCTAGAAGTGCCGCTTGTGCTACAACTTTGCCATCTTTTCCTTTGCTCAACGTAATCGTGGTTTTGTAACCTTTGATGTCGGCTGCGCCGATTAAGGAGAGGCTTTTGTCTGCGCTAGAGAATTTAAGGGTAATACTTTTAATATCAATACCAGCAAATTCAATATCTTGTTTGATGCCGCTCGAAAACACAATGCCTTTTTGATCAATGGTGGCGGAAATTTCTGTATTGAGGGTGCCGATTTCGGGGAAGTCGATTTTGCCCGCGCCGCCAAGGGTAAAGCTTTTTTTACCTTTGGCCAGATCAGCACTGATAATGGCACTGTCGATGGTACCAATAGGTAGTGTTAATTTTTTGGCTTCTGCCTTGAGAGATTTTTCACCTTTTGAAGTAAAGGTACCGTTAATGGCGATGTCTTGGTCTTGTAATTCTTGAATGTCGTCTAAACTTGCAACGCCTGCAAGGTTAGCTTTACCGCTAATGAGTAACGTACGTGGGCGTTCAGGGCGCAACTCTTTTTTGGCAGTAAAGTTTTTAATCATCAATTTGAATGATGAGAGTTTACCTTTTTCAAGCGGTGTGCCTCTGATTGGTGCAATGATATCCACAAGGTCGACATCTTTGAGTTCTGTCCATGCGTTAGTAAAACCTTTGCCAATCTCAAGTACGATTATTACATCTTGTTTGAGCATTTTGGTGGTCATGACCAACTTAGTTGGTTGTTTTTTTTCGAGTACTAGGTCAACCGAATTTATGGTGGCTGTTTTGCCGGGGATTAATTCGAGTGTAGGTTTGTTGGTGAACGAGATACCGAAGGTAACTTTGGTATAGACTTTTTTCTTAGGTTTTTTTGGATCAGCGGGAGTAGTTTCTGTTGCAGGGGGCTCTTCTGTTGTTGTTCCAGGTCCAGATTTTAGGTAGACGCTACCTTTTTTGCCAAATAATGTTGCATGAGCTGTGTACCCGAGGTTATCCTCTACCAGTCTCATTTCACCATCATTAAGGACTAGTGGCCCAAGTGCTAAATCAGAATTTCTTTTTGGTAAGTAGGTTTTGAAACCAGATACTGTTTTTCCTGCTTTATCTTTTTCTTCAAATAAAGAAAGTTCAAGGGTTCCCAATACAGGAATTTCAAGAGAGATACTCAGTTCTTCTGGCTCTTTTGCTGCTGCGGCTCCAGAAGTTTTTTTCTTTGGTAATACCGGCGGTTCATCAACGGGTTCATCAAAAGTGAGAATCCAATCATCATCATCACTGCTAGGTGTTGTTGAAGATGACGGTTTTGATGCGCTTGGTTCTATTATAGGTTGCGTTGATGTAGGTGCAGGTGGTTGTGCAGGTGGTTCTTTATCAAGTGCGATTGACCAGTCGTCATCGCTCATTGCCTGTAGGCTGATTGGTGAACTTAAACTTAGTAAGAGAGCAGTATAAAGACCAAGGCTTAACAGCCACTTTAATTGACGTTTCATCCCCATTCCCCCCAATTTCCCCGTATAAATTCAACACGTGAATTTTTATCCCCATACTATATCTTGGTATAATTAATGGTTGGTTGTAAATAAAAAAGGGAAAAGGGTTGTTTTTGCTGGGATAGCAAAGGAAAAGGGGTGCATTCGCCGCGGGCACAATACAGCATTATTTTGGTATCTTTGTAAATTGGTAATTTGATTTACAATTTACAAAGATGCTTGTTTTTAACCATAGAAAAGGGGGATTTTATGATTTCAAGAGATGTAATGCCGGCATTGCTTACGTATGTTACGCAGTATCCAGTTATTGTTATTTTTGATTCGCGACAATTGGGGACAGCTACCTTGGCGCAGGCAACGTTTAATAACAATTTTATGTATTTTTTGCTGCTTTCATCTTTTGATCAAGCTTTGTAAATAACGTATCTCGCGCTTTCACAAATTGTTTGTGCTTCTCAGGAATATAGGCATGTACGGGAAAGATATCAGGACCCTTTACAGGATTCTTGGTGTCTTCATCAAGAAGCATATAAAACTGATGGTCATTCGAGTTTTTAATTTGTGATGGGTCAGTACAGAGTGTTGAGCGAATTTTTTGAAAGTTAACTGTTTTTTTATTGTTTACCCAAACTGGTTCTAAGCGTGCATTCCAATCGGTGGGGAATACTTTGCCAGCCCACTTGGCAGGTAATGAAAAAACAAGCATGTGACCATAGTTATTGGGGTTAGCTTCGTTATGGAGTTGTGCAAGTGCATCGAACTCGTTTTTGTGTTCTTTGTAACATTGTGCAAGCAGCGTTTTGTTTTTTTGTAACGTTTCGCGATACTCCTGATTGTTATACTTTTGATTGTACATGGTGAGATCAAAATTATTAAAAAGAGATTCTGTTGAATACTGTTTGCTCTTTCCTTCGCTCCAATCAAATCCGTCCATAAACATCTGTGCTGTGCAGTAGGAGAAGGTTCCTGAATTACCAAATAAAGAGGCGTTTGCGTAGATGCCATCGTCTTTACTGTGAGTCCATTTAGTTTTTGCATTATCAAAACGCAGAATACGTTTATTTTCGCCAATCCGTTCATTTTCAGGAACTGACAAGTTATAGGCCATTCCTTGAATCTGAGATAAGTAATCCCATGAATATCCTGGTTCCCTTGAAGATCCTTGATTGTGAATAAGAGTAACATTGCCTTTTGCGGCTTCTTGTCTTTCTATTTTTTGAATTCTTTTAAAAGCATTAAGCACATTGGGGTCTCTTGCTGGCTTTGGGTAATGCAAGAGCATTTGAGCAACAACGCCGCTGTTTGCGCAAATATGCTTATCGGTAGGAATGGCATCATGATTAGTGGTGGTGCATTGTATGTATTTATTCATGAAAAATGGTCTATCGTTTCGTGCTACTCGGGAAACAAACTTTTTCAAGCTTGTTTCGTTTTCGTATTCAGCAAGTTTTGCATCGGCTTCCTGCTCCGGGGTGAGCTTGTTGGTGTTATCTTGTATTAAAAAGTCCAAAATGTTTTCTTGGGGATTTCTTTGGAATCGTGTGTCTGCTTCTGCTAAATCTTGAAATTGCTGTTTTTGCATTTTTGTTATGGTAATTGATTGTTTTAATGGTTTTCTTTCAAGGTGTGGCAGGCTTCTGAGTGCGATTATGAGTCTAGCCTGTTCTTTTTCCAGTAGATCATAACACCATTCCATGGTGGCAACTGATGTTGTGCTGAAGTTTTTTAGAGTAAAATCGATGAGTGGTAGCTCAAACTTTTTGAGGGCTTGTACAATGTTTTCATGTATAAGCGGCAATTGTCTTTTGTTAATAGCAGCTGATAATAACGTTATGGCTGCATGGTATTGATTGTCGTTTTGTATGATATGGACAATTGCTTCAATCTCTTGAGCATCTTTGGTTGTCATATGGCTCGTAGCGTAATCAATAAATTTTTGTTGTAGCTTTTTATCGTTGCGATAGGTAATGAGACTTTTTTTGTTAAATTCAATCTTGACGGTAGCGGGGAGACTGTCTTCTTGTCCTTGCGCATGAGCAACAGTTTTATTATTAAGGCCGGCAAAAAGACCGGCGCCGAGTATGCCACCTAAATACCAAAACCTGTTATTTGATTTATTGTTTTGGTCATCCTTTTTGGTGGTGAATGGGCGAGATACTGCATTGTTGGCAAAGGTTGGCAATAATGGTTTGTGCGTGTTTGCGAAGGAAGAACTTGTGGGCATAAAGTTTTTGTAACTCGTCGTCGACATTGATTGCCAGTTAACTGATGGCTTCATTGAAGCCATGTTTGTTGTAGCAAAACGTGAGCTCAGCGTTGGTCTCAACGCCGCCAAGCGTGTCATCATGGCATGCGATTCAGGCGCTATATTTGTTAACAATAATAGGGTGATAACTAGTTTCTTAACGTTCATGATAACCTCGTTTTTTAATAACCTTATATTTTTATTCTTTAACTTTTACATCCATAATGACCGGTAAATGGTCGCTTGCCGAGCTGTAATACGTGTGGCATCCGGCGATTGGTAGATCCCATTTTTTATCGAGATACATAAAGTCAACGGCGGTACCACTCCATACGGTGAACTTGGGGCATTGTTGTTTGTTTTTAGTAAAACAATCCTGAAATTCATTGTTTTCTAATGTTGCTAACGCTTTGGTTTGTGTTTCCATGCCAGTTCTTTGTTGATTTGATGCATTGAGCAAATCCCATACTTTTGCATTGCCAAAAGTGTTATGGGGAATCGTCCATTGGTAATCTCTAGAACGTACGGCATTGCAATCGGCGGCAATCATGCAAGCTCCAGGTTGTTGAACGATGGTGTCCACCAGTTCCTTAACTTCTAGTTCTCGTCGGTTTTCGGTTTCGTCATACACATCAAAGTGGGTACCATAAAGCGTGACTTGTTTATTCTGTGGTAGCTTGGCGGTAACGTTAACATAGCAACGTTGCTCACCCTGACATTTTTTATCAGCATCAAATGTTTTTATGACTGGTTTTTTAGTCAGAGGATATTTGGAAACAATCATGTTACCAAAAGGATGTCCGCCATGGTCTGCTGCTTTTGCAAATCCTGACCATGTACAAATATAACCAAGTCGTTTGAATGATTTTTCAATACGTGACCAATCAAAAACCGAAACTTCCTGGAGTACCAGAATGTCGGCATTAATATCTTCTATTACCTGCATAATGTTACCAAAATTCCTTTTATTATACGCGTCGTACCAACTGTGCACGTTATACGTTGCTATGCGGACGGTGGTATCGTTTTTCACATGTTTTGGAATATCATTATTTTTATGGGCAAGTTTCTCGCAATCTTCGACAAAAGATTCGATCATCATATGTCGTGGCATACAATAGCCTTTGGTTATTGCTTCCCACATAGAAGCCGGTGGCGTATCTTGTGTGCCATCAGATGCATATGCTACATCGCTGTTAAGGCCGTACAGAATGGTTGCACCCAATATCCCAGCGAGTGAGCCGAATCGGTATTTGCTCTTAGGCTGTTGTTCTTTTTTACCATCGTCATTTGATTTTTTGTCTTTTTCTTCTTGTTTAGTCGTAAATAAGCGTGATGGTGTATTGCTTTTAAATGTCGAATTATGCCTGCCCTTCGAAGCTTTCTCCTTCGCCAAGGCTTCAGAGAACGGGTCAGCGAAGTAGGGGGCAAAGGTTGGCAATAATGGTTTGTACGTTGTTGGCATGTTGGTTATTGGAGTAAACGTTTTGAGGGCTGTTGCCTGCGTAGGTTGCCAGCTTGTAGTCGCAAAGCGGGGTGCCATTGTTGTAGCCATAGGCCTGCCCGAAGGCTTGTCCGCCGTCCTGTCCGCCGTAGCCTTGGCGAAGGAGGAAGCTCGAAGTCCGACGTAGCTGAAAAGCGAAGACGGATTAGTAGCGTAGCCTGACGGAGCTGAAAGCGAAGACATGGTAGCAAGACGTGAGCTTAGTGCGGGCTTCAAGGCCGCCAAGCGTGCCATCATAGCATGGGATTCAGGCGCTAAGCCTGCTAATAACAATACGGTGAGAATTAGTTTCTTTATGTTCATAATAACCTCTCATTTTGAACAGCTATGTTTTAAAGTTTTATTATATATTCAATACTACTTATCAAAAAATAAATGTCAATCTGAAATGTTTAAAGTTCATGGATTATAGTTAAAAATTAGGGGAGGGGGTATTTTTACCCTGGAGAGGGGATGAGCTATTTGCCAATATAACTGGTCATTTAACCCGGGAAATGGGTTTTAGGGGTATATTTGGGGCATTCTATGGGGTTAAGGTGAAGGCCGGGGGGGCTAGCCTAAGAAAATGGGGGATTTTGAACCAATGTGGGTTAAGGCATAGTCAGTTGCTCAGTGAGCAATTCGTACTAATTTGTACTAAGTGTAAACCACTTCCAGCATTGAGGCAGGATATGTGTTAAAACAGCTTTGCATTTAGTACTGATCTAATGATTTTTTTGCATTATTTAAGTATTACGTTTTTGGTAATATACTCAAGTTCCAGGTCGTCATCAGTGCGGTTGAATGAAACGCCAACCATGATGATCTTCTTATTCTTATTACGATATTTCTCGTAATATTTTTTCTGTTCAATCTGTTCCAAAGCGACCTTAGCTGAAGCATTAAACTTAAATTCAAAAATGTGAATATATTTTTTGGTAATGATGGTTACGTCAATGCGCCCTTTATCGGTGGCTACTTCAGATTGTACATCGAGCCCCAGCAGGTTGCCCATAAACTGGAAAAGAGAATGATAATATTTTTCTTGTTTGATATGTAAATGGTACGGGATATTCGCAAATAATGTTTTTAAGTAGTCAAAGAAGGTTTCTAGATCGTTGCCATCGAGGGCATCTCGCATGTTGAAGATGTAGTTATCTACATCCGTTTCCTCGTGATAGGTGAAGATTGACATCAAATGCTTTTCAAAGGAGATTGCCACCTCTTTGTTAGGAAAGCCCAGTCGGTATTTTCTGCTATTAACGTCAAAAGCTTTAATGGTGAGATACCCTGTTTGAAAGAGTAGGGTTACCAGAGGTATACTTTCGATATTAAAGGTGCCCAATGAGCTAACGCCGATTTTACCTGTTGCAATATTTTCAATCGATTTATATTTATCACGCAACATAGCCACTAAAAATGATGGCGTGCCTGTCTCGAACCAATAGTTTTCAAAAATGCCGCTATCAAGGTAGAGAAGCACAGAAAAGGGATTGTACACGAGAATATTTTTTGATGAAAAGCGATAGCCGTCATACCAGATTTTTATTTGTTGTACGATATCCGCAAAAGGTATTTGTTGTTCCTGAGCAATCGCGGTGATATGTGGTTCAAAAAATAAGACGATTTCATCGTCAGTGTAGCCTAATAACGAGGCGCCTTGTGGAGTGTTACTGATATCTTTTAAGTTATTGAGGCCAGAGAAAATGGATGTTTTAGAAAATTTGGTAATACCGGTTAAAAAGACAAACTGGAGGTAAGCATCTAAACTTTTTATGGTTGTATAAAAACTTTTTAGTATTGCTTGTTGTGCTTTGGCTGTTACTTTTTCGTGCAAATGAGTAAGGATCGGATAGTCGTATTCATCGACGAGCATTACTACTTTGCTGTGTTGAGCTAGTTGAGTAACAAGGTCTTGCAGCGCTTCTTCGGGACTTTCTTTTGCCAGGGTTGGCAAGCCATGTTCTTGGGCAATATTTGCCATGCGCCGTATTAAGCTGTCGCGCAATTCTTGCGGTGTAGCATGTGGTAAGCTTGAAAAATCAATATGAATGACGACATGGTTATCCCATGCAAATTTTTGATTAGTTTTGCCAATCCATAGATTCTTGAATAGTTTTTGATTGCCGAGAAAAATTTCTTTGAGGGTAGAAATCAGGAGTGATTTTCCAAAACGCCGTGGGCGTGACAAAAAATAATATGAGCCGGTCGTAATAAGATGGTATATCTGTTCTGTTTTATCAACATACACACAATCTTGTTCGATAAGCTTGGCAAATGTTTGTATGCCTATGGGAAGCTTTTTCATGATACCTGCTTTTTTTTACTTAATAATGATTCTAAAAAGCAGCATACGCGATGACAGAAAAAAATAATAGGGATGCAAAGATCTTTATGAGGTTCTCTTGTGTTATAGTAATGCCTCTGGATATTCTGTGCACAAAGCCTCAAGGCTTCCTGCTTTTTGTAGTTCTTCGCAGAATTGCTCAAGCCCTTTTTGGTGGTAGTCGTTAAACCTCACCACGGGTCTTTTAGAGACAAGGAACTGCTTAATTTCTTGTGGCGTTAAGGTTATGCCGGCTTTGTTACCCAGGTGTGCCAGGTAAGCAGCAACCGTTACCGCACTGCGGCCCTTGCCAGCTTTGCAATGCACATAGGCGAGTGTATGCGGTGTGGCATCACGGTGTTCAAGGTCATATACTGCTTTTACCAAGTCGATGAATGCTGGTGGCCCAGAGTCGGTAGTTACATAGGTGAAAGCTTTGAGTTTTTTGGGATTATTTTTAACAAGTTTGGCAAGCCCGGACCAATTACGCTCAAAAGGGCGGTTCAGGGTATAGACCTTAATAATAGCAACGTCCGACAGTCCGAATTCGTCTCTGAGTTTTTGTATATTGGTTTCTTGTGATGGAATGCTGCCAAGCATGAGGGGTGATTTGCCATCGCTGATACGGGTAATGATACCTCGTTGATTTCGTTCTATGTAGACGTCATTTATGAGGGTATCAGTAGGTTTTGGGGCATCGGTTATACGGTTGTAATTAAATTTTTTGTCAAAGTTATTAGTAGCCATGCGTCCAAAAGCAGAAAC
>JAPLIR010000020.1 GCA_026389015.1 Candidatus Dependentiae bacterium
CCGGTGATTCCGGTCGTGCCAGTTGTACCAGTGATTCCCGTCGTTCCAGTTGTGCCTGTAGTACCAGTTTCTCCCGTGGTACCCGTCTCACCAGTTGTACCTGTTGTACCAGTTTCTCCGGTCGTTCCCGTTATTCCTGTAATACCCGTAATGCCAGTGGTTCCTGTTCTTCCCGTGGCTCCTGTGGTTCCGGTTATGCCGGTTATTCCAGTGGTTCCCGTTGTACCAGTTGTGCCTGTTCTTCCTGTAGTTCCAGTAGTACCCGTTATACCAGTAGTGCCTGTTTCTCCTGTTGTTCCCGTCTCACCGGTCGTACCAGTTTCTCCGGTAGTTCCAGTTTCTCCTGTGGTTCCCGTGGTGCCAGTAATCCCTGTTGTTCCCGTCGTTCCTGTTTTGCCTGTTGCGCCCGTTGTTCCAGTCGTGCCGGTTCTACCCGTGACTCCCGTCGTTCCAGTTATACCGGTTGTTCCCGTCGTGCCAGTTTCTCCCGTTGTACCAGTTTCACCAGTCGTTCCCGTTATACCGGTTTCTCCCGTCGTACCAGTTTCTCCGGTAGTTCCTGTAATACCTGTCGTACCTGTAATCCCTGTTGTCCCTGTCATGCCGGTGATTCCCGTTATGCCAGTTATACCGGTAGTTCCTGTACGCCCTGTCGCTCCGGTGATTCCCGTCGTGCCAGTTATACCTGTAGTTCCAGTTTTTCCCGTCATTCCTGTTGTACCAGTCTCACCTGTCGTACCAGTTTCACCAGTCGTTCCCGTTATACCGGTTTCTCCCGTGGTACCAGTCTCGCCTGTCATTCCTGTCGTGCCGGTGATACCGGTTTCACCTGTCGTTCCCGTGATACCTGTTTCACCCGTTGTTCCTGTCGTGCCAGTGATTCCCGTCGTGCCAGTTGTACCGGTGGTTCCCGTACGTCCCGTCGCTCCGGTGATTCCGGTCGTTCCAGTTGTGCCTGTCGTTCCCGTACGTCCCGTCGCTCCGGTGGTTCCCGTCGTTCCCGTCGTGCCTGTCGTTCCGGTTTCGCCTGTTGTTCCTGTTTCTCCCGTGGTACCAGTCTCGCCTGTCATTCCTGTCGTGCCGGTGATACCAGTTTCTCCGGTCGTTCCCGTGGTTCCTGTAATACCCGTAGTGCCAGTGGTTCCTGTTCTTCCCGTGGCTCCTGTGGTTCCTGTTATTCCGGTGATTCCCGTCGTTCCCGTTGTGCCTGTTCTTCCTGTAGTTCCAGTAGTACCCGTTATACCAGTAGTACCTGTTTCTCCTGTCGTTCCCGTCTCACCAGTCGTACCCGTTTCTCCTGTAGTACCGGTTTCTCCTGTGGTTCCCGTGGTGCCGGTAATCCCTGTTGTTCCTGTCGTTCCTGTTTTGCCAGTTGCGCCCGTTGTGCCAGTTGTGCCAGTTGTTCCGGTTCTACCAGTGGCTCCCGTCGTGCCAGTTATACCGGTGGTTCCCGTCGTGCCAGTTTCTCCTGTTGTACCAGTTTCTCCTGTCGCTCCAGTAGCCCCTGTTTCTCCTGTTGTACCAGTTTCTCCGGTAGTTCCTGTAATACCTGTCGTACCCGTTCTACCGGTAGCACCTGTTCCCGTCGCGCCAGTTGCGCCTGTCGTTCCTGTTCGACCAGTAGAACCTGTTGTTCCTGTCGTTCCTGTTCGACCAGTAGCTCCTGTGGTACCAGTAATTCCGGTTGTACCGGTTGTACCAGTGGTCCCCATTGCTCCTGTAGCTCCTGTCAGGCCGTCTACACCAAATGTTGTACGCCAGTTGGAATAATGCGAGACACCTTCAAAATTGACGGTCAATGTTCTGCTACCAGCGCCCGTATAATTACCATATAATTTAATAACCAATCTATCAGTAGCCAAAATATTAGTTCTATCTATAAATCCGCTAACAAGCAAACGATCAGGATCCAAAGATGATGTCGAGACAATCGACGTACTTGCATTAGTGGTGAGCAATAACGTTTCTATGCCACCTGAACTTCGTTGGTAAATTTCAGCATACATAGTCACTGGACCCGTTGGGTTATCAACTGATGCATACAAAATAACATCCATAAATCCTGCCGGAATCACGGTAGCATCTGGAACACCTGTTGATGTTGCCAAACTCGTTAAAAGCGTGCCTGCCGAAGCTACCACAAAGCTTGGTGCTTGATCTGGACCAGCATTAGGCGTTGGTTCAGCAACTTCATAACCCGGGATATCCGAAGGAACACTATAATCAAGATAGTATACAAGACCACCGCTCACACCATTTAACCCCGCTGCACCGGTTGCTCCGGTGGCACCCGTTGTTCCGGTTAATCCGGTTGCTCCTGTCATAGTTGCAGATCCTGGCACACCTTGTGGCCCCGTTGCACCTGTTGCACCTGTCTCGCCTGTGGTACCCGTTGCACCTGTATCTCCCGTCGAACCAGTCAACGTAGCAGAACCTGGATCACCTTGAGGGCCCGTTGCACCAGTAACCCCTGTTGGCCCTATATCTCCTGTTGCTCCCGTTGCACCCGTCAATGTTGCTGATCCTGGATCTCCTTGAGGGCCTGTTGCACCTGTGACACCCGTTGCGCCTGTAACACCACTAGCTCCCGTTGCACTTGCAACACCTGGAACCCCTTGAGGGCCTGTTGCACCAGTAGCACCTGTTGCCCCGGTGGCGCCAGTAGATCCGGTACCTCCCGTTGCACTTGCAACACCCGGAATCCCTTGAGGCCCCGTTGCACCAGTAACACCTGTTGCCCCGGTTTCACCAGTCGTACCAGTTTCTCCCGTGGTTCCTGTTATTCCCGTTTCACCTGTCGTACCCGTTTCACCTGTCGTTCCTGTAATACCTGTAATCCCCGTTGTTCCTGTCGTACCTGTTCTACCAGTTGTACCTGTCGTTCCCGTTGTTCCAGTTCTGCCTGTAGCTCCGGTTGTACCAGTTGTGCCAGTAGTGCCGGTGATACCAGTTTCTCCTGTCGTACCTGTTTCACCCGTAGTTCCCGTCTCACCGGTCGTCCCAGTTTCACCGGTCGTTCCTGTTGTACCCGTAATACCAGTAGTACCAGTCGTTCCAGTTCTACCAGTTGAACCAGTCGTTCCCGTTGTGCCAGTTCTACCCGTAGTACCGGTCGTACCAGTGATGCCAGTAGTTCCTGTTTCTCCCGTTGTACCAGTTTCACCCGTGGTACCCGTGATCCCTGTTTCTCCAGTCGTACCCGTTTCACCTGTCGTTCCGGTTTCACCCGTAGTACCTGTTATTCCTGTAGTACCGGTAATACCAGTAGTACCTGTCGTTCCAGTTCTACCAGTTGTTCCTGTCGCTCCAGTTGTTCCTGTTCTGCCGGTAGCTCCTGTCGTTCCAGTAATACCTGTCGTTCCAGTTTCTCCGGTAATGCCTGTTTCGCCCGTGGTACCCGTGACGCCTGTTTCTCCGGTCGTTCCCGTTTCACCTGTTGTGCCTGTTATACCTGTTTCTCCCGTAGTTCCTGTAATACCAGTTGTTCCCGTAATACCTGTTGTGCCAGTTGTCCCAGTTCTCCCTGTTGCACCCGTGGTTCCCGTTATTCCGGTTGTACCAGTCGTTCCTGTTATTCCTGTTGTTCCAGTTCTGCCGGTCGCTCCCGTTATTCCTGTTGTTCCAGTTCTGCCGGTCGCTCCCGTTATTCCGGTTGTACCAGTCGTTCCTGTCGTTCCTGTTTCACCTGTGGTACCAGTTTCTCCGGTCGTACCAGTCGTTCCCGTTTCACCCGTCGTACCAGTTATACCAGTTTCTCCTGTTGTACCCGTAATCCCGGTTTCACCTGTTGTACCCGTAGTTCCAGTGATACCCGTAATGCCAGTCGTTCCTGTTGTACCTGTTGTCCCAGTTTTACCTGTTGCACCGGTGGTTCCCGTTATTCCCGTTGTACCAGTCCTGCCTGTAGCTCCGGTTGTACCAGTTGTCCCCGTCTCACCTGTTATACCCGTTTCTCCTGTTGTTCCTGTTTCACCCGTAATTCCCGTTTCACCAGTCGTTCCTGTTGTACCCGTAATACCAGTGACTCCTGTCGTTCCTGTTCTGCCAGTTGAACCAGTTATTCCCGTTGTACCAGTTCTACCCGTAGCTCCTGTTGTACCCGTAGTACCAGTGATACCAGTCGTTCCTGTTTCTCCTGTTGTACCAGTTTCACCCGTGATACCCGTGGTTCCTGTTTCTCCGGTCGTACCAGTTTCACCTGTCGTTCCGGTTTCACCCGTAATACCAGTTATTCCTGTGGTACCTGTAATACCCGTTGTTCCTGTCGTTCCAGTTCTACCAGTAGCTCCTGTTGTTCCAGTTGTTCCTGTTCTGCCAGTAGCTCCTGTTGTTCCGGTAATACCTGTCGTACCAGTTTCTCCGGTAATGCCGGTTTCACCCGTGGTACCTGTGGCCCCTGTTTCTCCGGTCGTTCCCGTTTGCCCAGTTGTGCCCGTAGTTCCGGTAATACCAGTTGTACCTGTTGTCCCAGTTCTCCCTGTTGCACCGGTGGTTCCCGTTATTCCGGTTATACCAGTCGTTCCTGTTGTTCCAGTTGTCCCGGTGGTTCCCGTTATTCCGGTTGTACCAGTCGTTCCTGTTATCCCTGTCCTGCCGGTCGCTCCCGTTGTTCCAGTGATACCCGTAATGCCAGTCGTTCCTGTGGTACCTGTTATCCCAGTCTCCCCGGTCGTACCGGTCGTTCCCGTTTCACCTGTTGTTCCTGTCGCACCTGTAATCCCGGTTTCTCCTGTTGCACCCGTTTCACCCGTAGTTCCGGTAATACCAGTTGTTCCTGTGGTACCTGTTATCCCAGTTCTCCCGGTTGCACCGGTCGTTCCCGTTATTCCCGTTGCACCCGTCGTACCAGTCGTTCCGGTTCTACCAGTGGCTCCCGTCGTGCCAGTTATACCGGTGGTTCCCGTCGTGCCTGTTTCACCTGTTGTACCAGTTTCACCGGTAGTTCCTGTGTCGCCCGTCGTACCAGTGATGCCCGTTGTTCCCGTAATACCAGTTGTACCCGTCGTTCCCGTCTTACCGGTGGCTCCTGTGATGCCAGTCGTTCCGGTCGTTCCCGTTTTTCCAGTAGCTCCAGTCGTTCCCGTAATACCTGTTTGCCCGGTGGTACCAGTAGTCCCCGTTTCGCCCGTGGTTCCTGTAATCCCCGTTTCTCCTGTTGTACCTGTTTCACCCGTGGTTCCCGTGATACCTGTTCTGCCTGTAGCTCCGGTTATACCAGTTGTGCCCGTAGTGCCTGCGATTCCCGTTGTGCCGGTGATTCCAGTTACACTAGAACCGGTAGCGCCTGTTACACCAGTATTGCCTGTTGCACTTGCAGTCCCTGGAGTTCCTTGAGGGCCTGTCGCGCCAGTTGCACCCGCCACACCAGTAGCACCGGTTGCGCCTGTTGCACCACTATTACCCGTTGAGCTTGCGCTCCCTGGCGACCCTTGGGGACCTGTCGCTCCCGTTGCGCCTGCTAAACCAGTTGGACCAGTCCCGCCGGTTACGCCGCTCACACCAATAGTATCGGTAATATTAATCCCATTAACATATATCGCTCCCGCGCTCAACGTACAGGTAACCTTAAGATTGCAAAAATTCACAATTTTGCATGCACGAGTAATGTCATCATCCGCCATTATTAATGCATCGCTGCTGCGCAATGTTTGCTGAAATTCAACAAAACTTTTTACCAATGCTTGATAATCATTGGCATCCATATGTTCCTTTTGTTGCTGCAAAGCATCAATAAGCAATGGCATACTTATTTTCATAGTTGCATACGTTGTCACGTCATTGGCAACAAGATCATCGCACAATGCATCAAGAGTAACGTTTGATGATGCAACAGGCACTATCATGAAAATGAGTTGCCTGATATGCTCAGGTACATGAATGAATTGCATATCGACCAATTCTGTTTGATCTGTAAACGCATCATTATGAGTATTGGTTTGTGTACCAACACCAAGTGATAACAAAAAAATGAATATAAAATAGTTACGATACAAAGCTTTCATACATTCTTCCTTTTTTTTAGAAAACATATTTTTTGAATAGAGGGGAACTGTCGATTATTATACTTTCACAATTTTTAGACATACATTAAATGCCGCACGGTCCTGCGCGGTCAATGTTACTGTTGAACTATAAGAATTAATGAAAGAAATTTTTTCTGTTGTGCTTGTCGTAGTAAAACTCACCTGACATATCAGGTTTGCAAAACTGCACGTTGATATCAAAGATAAACCATGAGATGGCGTATCTTTTTTATATAATGAAAAATAATTTGCCTGACCTTGCACGATACAAAATGAAGCATTATACGTGCCAGCCTGATTGATGAGAAGTTCATACGGTGAAATTAATGAAAAGCCTGAACTAAACGTCGAAGTTCCAGTATTATCAAAAGCAACAGCAGCGCCAGGGGCTATTATTTGTCGCAAGTTGGTGTATAAATACGCATACTCAGTACCATGCACATAAGAAAATAGACCCAAAGATAATAAAACAACACATGCAAAACGTTTGCCATCAAAAAGAAAAATCATAGCCCAATCCTTTTTTAAAAATCATTATTTTTTATACGCAGCGTAAAATTTCGCTGAAAGTAAGTCAATAGTTATCCTTGCAAAAAAGAAGCCAACTCAAGACGATTATAAGGTTTTTTTCCACATACTTCTTTACGGATTTTTTCTTGCTTTTCTTTGTGGTCGTTAAAAAATGAAAGTTGATTAGCATCGTTATATATACACAAAGGCTCACTGATAAATTTCGCTCGTTCTGCTGCCATTTCAAACATTGGATACATGGTTACCCCATCGGCAAACATCGGATAAAACTGACCTTCATAGAGCAAATCTTCGATTTTAATTAATTGATACAATCCTGCATAGAAAGTGCGCAAATGAGACAAAACCCACCCTTGGTATTGACGCACCGTATTTTTTTCAACAAACTCTTGAGGTATTGGCCTACAAACACCCTTAACATTGCGCTTAAAATACCAAAATTGCCCAAAGGTCATCCACACATTAGGATCTTGATATTTTAAATTTAAATAGTGCAGCACATGCTCATGCGCAAACCAATCATCGCCATCAAGAATCACGATAATTTCGTCTTTAGCACACATATGAATCACATTATATTGGTTTGCTAAATGGCCCCGTCTTTTTTTGTTATCAAGAAATAGCACCCTATCTTGATAACCCTTTTCTTGAATATAGTTCTGCACTAACTGCCCGGTGCCATCGGTGGAACAATCGTTAATGTAAATCAAACGCCATGCATCGTATTGTTGCGACAGTATTGAGCTCACATTACACTCGTACCAATCTTTATTGTTGTATGAAGCGGTGACGATAACAAATTTTTTCTGTTCAGCATGCAAGGAAACGCACAGCGCTACAGCACAAAAGATGACGATACCATACAGTTTTGTTATGTGTTCCATATGACTTCCTTTTTATACATTTTTATACAACGCATCACACCATGGCCAAGGTTTCTACCTCTACAAGATATAAACCATTGAATCCCCAGCGCAATAAAGTTTAAAATATTAAAAATAAGGGGAAGTGAGAGGCAATTGGGGGTAATCATGAAAATTGGCACTACGAGCGCTCCTATGCGGGTATTATATGCATTAGTTTTTATTGCCACAACGGCACATATAACCATATGTGCAACAGAAAAAAAAGTAGATCTCATTATTTTTTCATTCGACAGACCTTTACAACTTCATGCATTACTGAGCTCTATTGAGCAGTACGTCACAGAATTTAACGAAATACACGTATTGCTCCGCTGCAGCAACAGCTCATATCAAGCAGCATACTACCAAATCAAATCGCAATTTCCCCATGTAAAATTTGCACAACAAGGTTCTTTACCAAAAAAAGACTTTAAACCTCTCATGCTTAATTGTTTTAATAGTTCCGATGCTCCCTACATTGCGTTTTCAACCGACGATCTTGTTATTAATGATTATATCAATACTAACCAATGTCTTGATGCCTTAGAAAGTATCAACGCCTATGGATTTTATTTACGTTTGGGTAACAACATAACCTATTCTTACAATCGCGATATTCCACTGGTAGTACCACCGTTGACCCACATTACTGACGATATTTATGCGTTTAATTTCAAAGATGGCATAAGCTATTGGGCCTACCCCAACAGCGTTGATATTGTCATCTATAAAAAAGCGGATATTAAATCTGCGCTCACTACTTTGCACTACACATCACCCAATATTCTCGAAAGCCGCTGGGCCCGCAATGCAGATACGTCAGGATTTGGTCTATGCTTTAAATATTCTAAGGGGTTTAATATCCCCCTCAATTTGGTTCAAGATGACTGGTACAACAAAAATAGCGCCATCTTTACACCGCAAGAGCTCCTTGATCTATGGAATCAAAATATGAAGATGGATCTTGTCCCCTTTCACCAGGCTAAGAATATCTCTGCGACTATGGCATATGTACCAACTTTTATTACACGAAATAAGGAGTAGTCTTATGATACATTTCTTAGCATTATTAACCCTATTTTTATATGCGGCACCAACTTTTTGCCAGACGGCACCAACAAATCTGGTCGAAAAAAAAATTGTGGTGATTATTCCATCATTCAACAACGCGCCCTATTACGAAAAAAATATATCTTCAGTACTCACGCAGGACTACTCTAACTACCGCATTATTTATATCGATGATTGCTCGACAGATGGTACTGGTGCTTTGGTTGAACAGCTCATTAAAGATAATCATCTTGAAAACACCATCACCCTCATGAAAAATAATTATTCACGCAAGGCACTGTCAAATCTCTACCGCGCTGCGCATCTGTGCGACCCTACCGATATTATTTTGGAATTGGATGGCGACGATTGGCTGACTCATAATCAGGTACTTAAAAAAATTAACGAGCTCTTTTCGACAACCGACACATGGCTTGCCTACGCACAATACATGAATGTACCTGAAGAAAAAGCTAAAGAATTAAAAATGTCGATTATTGGTTATGCGCGCGAAACGCCACCTGCCCTCATTGCAAGTCGCGAATTTAGAGGAAAATGGTTGTGGTCAGGACTGCGCATGTTTTATGCATGGTTATTCGATGGCATTAAGCTCGAAGATCTCTTGTTGCCCGAAATGCCCTATAAAGGAAAGTTTTTTCCTACCAGTAAGGATGGCGCCATCATGTATCCTATGCTTGAAATGGCCGGCTCTAGAATAAAATTTATTCCGGAAATTTTGTTGGACCGGAATGTCGACACACCGCTGAATGACTTTAAAGTTGGCAAAGAGTTGCAACAACATTGCGGCAAGGCACTTTTGGCATCACCTCAATACCCATTGCTCAATGAGCCGACAACGCAAAGTAACTATGAGCAGCCTAAGCGTGCCGACATGCTCATTTTTGCCGATACAAATAAAGAAGCATTAGAAATGCTGCTCGATTCATGCATAGAAAACATCAAAGCTATTGGAACCATACACGTTGTAGAACATCAAAAACACACGATACAAGAGATCAAGTCGCTCATCAATGCGATGACCAACGATTATATTCTGATTGCGCATAATAATGTCGCTTTTACCAAACCAGTTGATTTGTCCACATGCATAAAAACTCTCGATACTACCTATGCCCATGCATTTTATTTCGGCCTTGGCCTCAATGATTTTGGCGACCCGCAACAAAAAATTACGTTGCCATGCGAGCAAATAATTGATGATATTTTTGCCTGGAAGTTTAGTTGTTTTGAGCCACAAAGCATTAATGATTTTGGCGTGACGCTGTATCGCAAAAATGATCTGCTTGATTTGGTGAAGAATGGACAAAAATCATTGCATGATTTTGCGAAAGGTTCAAGAAAAATAGGGCTCTTTTTTGAGAAAACAAAAGTAGCGCTCCGCTAAGAGCAAGTTAGCGTACTTGCATTCTTTTTTAATGTGCTTCCCCAGCCGTCGCCTAGGCTATGGCGGGCTGACAAAGGGGTGCCTTTGAAATCCCAACACGGCATAATCGGCCTGCCAGCCATAGCTAGCCAAGCCGGAAGGCCTGGATTAGCGACGGCTGGGGCATCTTCGCGCTGTTTTTAACAGCGCCACGAGCTCCTTGGATGCCGTCGTATGAGGAACTACAGTTTATAGTCCATTGCTGGCGTATGCCTTTCGGCTATTCTGCAAAAAGTCTACCTCGCCGTCCTGCCTGAGCTTTGTCGAAGGCTTATTTTTGCTGTTCCTTAGAAGCCTTATGAAGAGTAAAAAAAAAGAGGATTGTTATAGCCCTTTCTAGGAGCTGAAACAATCCTCATAACTTTTAATGAGCGTGCTATTTTTTTATACTATAATTGTAGAAAGTAACGCTTTACTTAATTCTTTGGGAAATTAAGTAATTGCACTCTTGTGCCGTCAGCTAACTCTATTTTGCACATCCGTTCAGCCACAATCGTACCAGCTGCGGCTCCAACACAAGCCCCAGCTCCACCACCAATTATACCTGCAGCAAACATATCAAGAAGACCAAAAATAGTTCCAACCAAATCTTGTGATTTTGGCCTGTTTCCAGCAATAGCCCCACCGGTCAATGCGCCTGCGCTAAAACCCGCTAAGACAAAACCTGAAATAATTGCTGTCTTTTTCACCCAAGTAGGTATAGTGACAGTATGTTTGTCCGTTTCATCAATTTTAGTTTGAATTTCAGTTATTTTTGTTAATTCTTTCATGCCAAAAGATTGTTGAATAGTGGTAAGCATCGTAGCAACAAACACCGCTGAAAATAATATTCTAATAGAGTTTTTCATAAAAAAAAGACCTTATATATCGAATGAAACATGATTATTAATTAATGAATATAATAACATATCCTTATTGCGTTGTACAATTTCATAAAGGAGGGTATTAATATAAAAAAAATGAAAACCAAATGAAATTCGAACTCTAGTTTTTTTGTAATTGATTTTAAATCAAGATACATTCTAACAAAATCATACTAAAAACAAGTTTTGAGAAACTCTATGAATAGTGTCCGTCATATAATCGCTATTACACTGCTATTTTCACCTCTATTAACATATCCAATTTCTCAACAACGATGGGCAGAGCAAACGCTCGCTTCAATGTCAGTGGACGAGAAAATTGGCCAGCTTTTTATGGTCGCCACGGCTTCAGATTTTAACCAACCAGAAGAAGCGTTAGCCAGCGCACTCATCAAATGTCCCTACCAAATGGATCATGAGCACATCAAAGATTTGATTACCAACTACCATGTTGGTGGCATTATTTATCTTTTCAAAAGCACGCCCGAAAAACAAATGGACCTCACCAACGAATTACAAAAACTCAGCAAGCATCCTCTACTCATCGGCCAAGATTGTGAATGGGGTTTGAGCATGCGACTTTATGACACCCTGAGATTTCCACGCAATATGACACTTGGTGCAATCCAAGATGAAGCATTAATCTATGAAATGGGTAAAAAGATTGGCAAACAATGCTCAGCTATTGGTGTGCATATTAATTTTTCACCCGTAGTTGACGTTAATAATAATCCCGCAAATCCGGTGATTAACGACAGATCATTTGGAGAAAACAAAGAAAAAGTTGCTCGTTATGCCATACTCATGATGCGTGGATTGCAAGACGGTGGCGTCATGGCTTGTGCAAAACATTTTCCTGGCCATGGAGACACGAGCGTCGATTCACATTCTAATTTGCCCGTGATCACGCACACAAGATCTCATCTAAATAACACCGAGCTATACCCATTCAAAAAACTTATTGCACAAGGCGTCGATGCCGTTATGAACGCACATCTGTGCATCCCCACACTGGAGGATACGCCAAACATGCCATCAAGCTTGTCACACAAAATTGTCACCGAACTGTTGCAAGAAGAATTGGGATTCAAGGGACTCGTCATCACCGATGGCCTTGGTATGAGTGCAATCACCAAGCACTATGCACCAGGCGACATTGAACTCAAAGCATTACTGGCAGGCAATGACATTATTTTGTGTCCATTGGATGTCCCAAAAGCTGTGGAACTTATTAAACAAGCTATACAAAACAAACAACTGAGCACTGAAGTATTAGATGCACATGTAGCAAAAATTTTACAAGCAAAAGAAAAAATGAATCTACACCGTAATCGTTTTGTTGATAAGCATGAGGCTTACGCCGCTTGGTTGAATAATGATTATGGCTTAGAGCTAAAAAAGAAATTATTTGCAGCGGCAATAACTAAGGCAAGCGTTCATGATATACTACCCGTTAAAGCCACTGAAAATGACCGTATAGCGCTCATTAAAGTTGGAGGCCGCACAGAGTGCCACTTCAAAAATATGTTACTCCAGGAATGTCCTTGTGCAGATTTTTTGCTAGCCAGTAAACCATCCAACGATGAAGTAGAAAAAATAGCGCAAAACGTTGCGCCGTATAAACATATTATTATTGCGCTTTTTGATATGAATAAATTTGCTCACCAGAATTGGGGAGTTTCAGAAAAAACCCTTGAGCTGATTAGAATATTAGAATCACAAGGGAAGAAAATTACCCTGGTTCTTTTTGGCAACCCTTACAGTTTGAGACTATTTAATCGCGATAAACTTTCAATTATAGAAGCGTATGAAGATGATGCCGATGCACAACGAGCTGCCGCGCAGGTGATTCTTGGTACTTTAAAACCACAGGGCAAATTACCCGTAACGCCTCAGTATTAAAAAAGATCTGAATGAGTTCCTGTTCTGGCTAAAATAATTGCCGTTGTAGTTTTTTGATACATAAGCAACCAATCAGGTTCAATATGGCATTCCCAATACTTATTGAGATCGCCTTTTAGTTTGTGATTTTTATATTTTTGCGGCAAAGATTTTTCTGCAAGCAATAGCTGAATAACAACACTAAGCTTGTTCATATCTTTGCCACGTTTTTTAGTTTTTTCAGCATCTTTTACAAATTGCTTCTGATAGATGCGTTCCAACATTTAAATACCCAGCTTTTTAGAAATGGCTTCGGCTTCTTTACCCTTGATAAGATCTTTTTTTTCTTCAATATCTTTAAACGATTTCAAAGTCTTTTTATTAGGAATATGATCGCTAAGCGCACACTCTTCAATTGACTCTATAGCTTCCAAGACAAGTTCTCGCATACTCTTGCCAAGAAGAGCGGCTGTCGCCTTTAGTCTTTTATGATCTATTAATGGAATATCGATGGTTATACGGGATAAATCGCTTCTTGTTTTCATAGAGAACTCCTATTTAACTGGTTGCATATCTTATAAAACATATTACCACAAATACATAAATAAGGGAACAATCAAAGCAAAACAGATCAGTTTTTACCAGCCGCCGCCTCCACCACCACCGCCTCCGCCACCGGATGAACCGCCACCACCCGAACCGCTGCTAAAACCTGATGATTTTCCAGGCACTGAGCTTGATGAGGAAATCACTGAGTTCAAATTACCGCTAACATCGGAAGAAAATGCACCGGCATCAAAGTGGTTGTTACCTAGACCACCATACCAGATTGGCACATAGACATGGCCTGCTTGCGCCATTTTTTCAAACATTGGAGCAAATTGGCGAGACCATGCTTTTTCTACACCAAGCGCAATCGCATAGGGCAAATAGGTCTCATACAATTCTGGTGTTCTTGTTGGTGGCGTACCAATAATTTTTAAGCGTTCAGTTTCCGTGGTTGCCAGGAATAATTTAAACCCTTCTATTTTATTAGAAAGTTCCCACCCATCACGGGTGTAACCTTTTAATACAAAGTAGGTAGCAAGCAACACTAACCCATAGGTAACGGCGCCAATCACTAAAACAATTTCGGAAGTAAACAAAACAAAGGCAATCAGTAAAAAACCAAAAGCAATAAGGCCACCCATGAACATAGTTTCAGTATTAAAATTAAAATAGTTATCTAACTGCTCGCCATAATGGGATTGAACATCTTGAACAACGCCCTGCATAATTTCGTTATGTTTTTTTAATTCAATCGCATCTTTTTTTGCAAACAACGAATCGAAAATTTCTGCGTATAACCCACTATCGTTAATTTTTTTATTCTTTTTTAAGGTGTAAACATCGGCACCAAACCATCCTGTTTTATGTTCAATCGTCAACCAACCCTGCACCGCCATATTAACGATTTCGGCAGTCAACACCTTGCTATCGTAACCCATTGATTGGAAATAACGAATTTCTCCCGGCAACATATCTTCGGGCGGATAAAACAAGGGAATAATAGGTGTATCGGAACGATCTTTGCGCACTCGCACATAGGCAGGCCAGAACATAATTAAAAGCAAAAATAGACCGAGAAGTAAGATAAAAATAGAAAGATTATCTTTAAAAAACCACAGTAACTTTTGTAAAAAACTTGGTTGATCAACGTATCCCTTAGGCCAACCAACAACAATGGTTAAGCCTTCATATTGACGTAAAGGAAATGTGGTAGCAAATTCAGCCTCATGCTCAGCTACATGACGAGTATAATTTTTTTGTTTTGAATTCTGACGCCCCGTGTAGGCCTCTATCTTAATTGTATCAGCAGGAATAGTGGAGGGCAGATGCACCGTAGCCGATGCCTCTTTAATCGGAAAACGCCAACCGTTACCAGTTACATTCCAATAGAGCTCATCATGATTCTCAAAAAAACCAAGCTGACGATTGGTGGTGTACTCAATGGTGAAGGTGTATAACCCAGGATGCAAGTACGTAGCAGCAGAACCAATATAAATCTTTTTTCCATTGGAAGCAGATTCAACATGATACGGGGAACTTTTACCATCGCGCAAAACAGCAGTAACATCAAACTGAACATTATAGGAATTGCCCCAGCGGTCTTTGTACTGGGTAGGAAATTCGCGCACAATGCCACGCTTAATGGCATCGCCTTCTGCTTGTACCGTGATCGTCTCGCGCACCCTCATGGAAGCATCTTTATGAATCGTAATATCACTCGCAAAAGACGCTATATATTCTTGCGCCTGCACAGAGACAGAGAATAATAAAGCCAGGATTAGAAAAACCATAGGCCCCTCCCAGTAGCTACGATGTTATTTGAAATCAACCTTAGGCGTTTCACGCTCATGAGATAAAATTTCAAAATACGCAGCTTTTGCAAAACCAAACATATTGGCAATGATATTTGATGGAAAACTTGCAACGGAAACATTATAGTTACGCGCCGCACCGTTATAGTAGCGTCGACCTAATTGAATTTCGTGCTCAAGATTGACCAGTTGTTGTTGCAACTGTAAAAAGCTCTCGTTAGCTTTAAGATTAGGATAGTTTTCTGCTACGGCAAACAATGTTTTGAGGGCAGACGTTAAACCTTGCTCTGCGCCTTCTTTTTGCGATACCGTTTGAGCACTCATTGCTGACGCGCGCATTCTGGTAACGTTTTCTAAAACTTCTTTTTCATGAATACTATATTGCTTAACAACGGCAACTAAGTTAGGAATAAGATCATAACGACGTTTAAGTTGTACATCAATACCACTCCAGCCTTCATCAACTAATGCTTTAAGACGTACAAGACCGTTATAAGCTCCCATAACCCACAAGGCCACAAGTGCAACAATACCAAGAATAATTAATAACGTGACATTCATCGGATGCTCCTCAACCAAAAAAGATTGTTAAATCGATGTTTCATATAGAATAATTTTACCTTTTTTAAGCCCAAAATACAATGGCTTTACTTTTTGACCTTCCAATTCATGATGAGTTCAATCATCAAGCGTACGCCAGCACCCGTTGCTATATGTTCATAACAATACGAAATGTCAGGAACGTTGGCAGCAGTGCCCGCAATGTCCATATGCGCGAATGGAATATTACCTACAAAAGAGTAGATGAACCAGGCAGCAGTAATGCCACCAGCTCTGTATTTTTTGTTTTCTGAATTTTGTAAGTCGGCAATTTTTGAACGAACCGCATTTTGATATTCACCGGCAAGGTGCATTAAACAAATACGTTCTCCTGCTTTGTTTGCCGCGTCTTTAACTTGATTAGCCAAATGATTGCCTCTAAACATAACTGGCGAAATAATTGGTCCAAAAAAAGCAGGACTACTACCGGTCAATGTCGCAATATTAAATATGGCATCAGGTTTATAATTTTTTACCGTGTAGGCAAGCGCATCTGCTAAAATTAAACGACCTTCGGCATCAGTATTTAATATTTCTGTCGTCATGCCATTATAAAATCTTAAAATATCGCCATCCTTCATTGCTTTTCCGTCGGGCATGTTTTCCGCAAAAGGCATAACACCTATTACATTAACATCTGGTTTTAATACCGAAAGAACCTGCATGGTCTTCATCACTGCAGCAGCTCCAGCCATATCTTTTTTCTGATGACACATATCACTTTTCTTTTTAGTATTTAAGCCACCTGAGTCAAAGGTAATTCCTTTGCCCACCAGTGCAATAGTCGGCGCATCTTTTTTGGTAGTTTTATATTCTAATATTACAAATGTTGGTTCATTGGCTGACCCTTGAGATACACCAATAATACCGCCCATACCCATGGCAAGGATTTGTTCTTTATTGAATACGGTCAAACCAAGATTATATTTTTTTGCGACCTCACGCGCCTTTTCTGCCATATAAATTGGCGTTTTGTGCGTTGACGGCTCATCGACTAAATGGCGCGTTTCGTTCACCGCTTGCGCAATAAGCTGTCCAAGCTCGAGACCACGCTCTACTTCTTTTTTATCTTTTTCATCAATAACCAGTGTCACTTGGGCTAAATTAACATTCTTTTTTTTAATTACGGACGGCTTACTGAAAAACTCAGTAAAACGATATACCGCCATATTGATAATAATAGCGGTCTGTTTTGCTAAATACTCAACTGATATTTCTATAGGCTCTTGCACGAGATACTCAAGCGATCCATCAAAAAGATCGGGCGATGGCATGCGGAACGCCACCGACTCAGCCTCAAAAGCGTCCATAAGATTAACAATCTTTCCAAGTAACTGACGATAAATTTCGACACCTATTTTCTTTTTTTTATTGAGTTTACCCATGCCAATGAATAAGAAATTAACAATCCGCCCATCAAGTGTTGTTGGCACTCTCATGGACGTAAATAATTGACCAGTAAACTTGTGATGCGTAAAAAGCTCTTCCAGTTGCGGAAATATGAGCTGTGCAATTTTTTTTAGTTCGGGAGAAAAGACAAAATTTTCTTCTAATAAAAAGGCATAACAATCAGATTTCGTGCTAAAAATATCTTCTGCCGTAACATTAAATTTGATCATTGCGTTTCCTATCTTTTTTTATAATCTCCCCAAGGAGGATAACGAGTGCCGAGCTTTAAACTCAGCACTCTATTATTCTGATTAATTTACCATTTTTTATGGCTTGATTTCTCTTTTTCTGAAGATTCTTCTTCCTCTTCTTCTGAAGACTCTTCTTCAGACTCTTCTTCCTCTTCTTCTTCAGAAGATTCTTCTTCTTCAGCTTCCTCTTCCTCTTCTTCTTCTTCAGAAGCCATCATGCTGAATGTAGGCATATCCATTTTACTGGTTAAGCTGGTAGAAGTAGCAACTGCTTGTTTTTTACCAAACATCGCTGCCTTGGCAACTTCAAAAGCTTCTAAAATCATTGATATAAAATTCATCATAGTACACCTTCCTTGGTATAGTGGTTTTAATTATAGTATGCGCACAATTACACATCTCATTACCCACTATACCAGATAAATATTTCTATTTGCAATGATTTTTTATTCAGATTTATCAAAGCATGGCTGAGCCGGGGCCAAAATCTCATCCAAATTTGGTGCATTTACCCATAAAAAAGTGCCTCCCGCCGACCTCCCTGCCTGTCCGTCGTAGCCTTGGCGAAGTCGGGAGCCTTGTCGAAGGGTCTTGTTATTATCGCTTTTAAGCCTTCAAGTTCGCTCTCGCAAAACTCGAGCTACCTTCAGGCACGACGGCGGGGTGAGATTTGCTTAAAATACAGCATTCTTTCCCTAAAAAAACCGCGTTTTAAATTTGTTAATTCAAAAAATATAGGGTAAACTTAAGTAATATTTTAATGTTATTGTTCAACCCTTTAAACCAAGCAATGATCACAAAAATCATCTGCTTACGGAGTTTACATGTCAAAAGAACTCATAAGGCCGAATCAGTTTTGCAATGTCAAAGGCACTGCATTACACGATGACGCTGTTCTTAATCTCAATGAAGCCCAACTGGCTGAACTCAAGGCAATCTACGAAGGAACCATTGGCTCATTCCAACCTGGAAAAATAGTCAAGGGAACCGTTGTCAGAATCGATTCAGATGGCGTCCTTGTTGATATTTCTTACAAATCAGATGGCTTAATCCCTCGTTTTGAATTTTCTGAACATGAGCTCAAAAAATTCACACCTGGTTCAGATATCGAAGTTATTCTTGATCAATTAGAAAACAACGATGGCAACGTTATTCTTTCCTATGAAAAAGCAAAAGCAATGCGCGCATGGGACGAGATCACCAAGCTATTTGAAGAAAACAAGCCTGTTGAAGGTGCTGTTACACACAAAGTCAAAGGTGGCTTGTCTGTTGATATCGGTATCCCAGCATTCTTGCCTGGTTCACAAATCGACTTACAACGTGTTACTGATTTTGATCGCTATGTTGGACAAGTTATCCAAGCAAGCATTATCAAAATCAACAAAAAACGCGGT
This sequence comes from Candidatus Dependentiae bacterium, assembly GCA_026389015.1. Classification (NCBI taxonomy): domain Bacteria; species Candidatus Babelota bacterium. Next base: position 18,692 of record JAPLIR010000020.1, read on the forward strand.
AACGTTATTATTTCTCGCAGAAAATACCTTAACGAACAACGTTCTGAAGTACGCAAGAAGATTCTTGATACTCTTGCAACCGACCAAGTTATTCGTGGTACCGTCAAGAACATCACCAATTATGGTGTATTCATTGACATCGGCGGCGTTGACGGCTTGTTACATATCACTGATATGACATGGGGCCGCATCGCACACCCAAGCGAATTGGTAAAAATTGGCGACACCATCTCAGTGAAAGTACTTTCATTCGATAAAGACAATGAAAAGATCTCATTGGGTCTCAAACAATTGAGCGATAATCCTTGGGAAAAGGTTACCGAAGGTCTCACCGTTGGTTCCAAGATCAAAGGCAAAATCTCAAGCATTACCGATTACGGCTTGTTTGTTGAAATTCAAAAAGGTGTTGAAGGCTTGGTGCATATTTCTGAAATCTCATGGACTGATAGAATCAACGATCTTGCTAGCAAATACAAAGTTGGCCAAGAAATCGAAGTTCTTGTTGTTTCCTTGGATAAAGAAAACCGCAGAATGTCCCTCAGTATCAAACAACTTGATAAAAATCCTTGGGAATCTGTTGCAGAACAATTCCAAGTTGGCCAAAAAATTACTGGCACCATCAGCAACATTACCGATTTCGGCGTGTTCGTTCAACTGATGCCAGGCATTGATGGCTTAGTACATATTTCTGATCTTTCTTGGACCGAGCATATCAACCACCCAGGTGATATCTACCGTAAAGGCCAAGAAGTCCAAGCAACAATCTTGAGCGTTGATAAAGATAGCAAGAAGATTTCTCTTGGTATCAAACAATTGACACAAGATCCTTGGGAAGATATTGAACAGCAATATCCAGCTGGCACCATTGTTGAAGGCACCGTATCTAAAATCACCAACTTTGGTGCATTTATCAAGTTACCTGTCGGCATCGAAGGCCTAGTCCATATTTCTGAACTATCAGATCAACAAGTAGAAAAAGTCGAAGACGTTCTGAAGATCGGACAAAAAGCGCAATTCCGTGTGCTTAACGTAAGCAAGCAAGACCGCAAATTAGGCCTGAGCTTAAAACTTACGCCAACCGTTAAAGAAGAACGCGCTCCTAGACCTGCAGCGACAACAGAGCAAGAAGGCGAAACAACAACAGCGCCTAGAAGAGAGCAACAGCCAAGAGCGCCTAAGAAAGAAAGAAGACAAGAAGCTTCTTCTTTCACTCCACAGCCTCAACAGCAACAACAATCTTCTACTGCTTCTAAATCAAAGAGCCAATTCCAATTAGCTCTTGAAGAACACGCTGCACGTAAAGAAGACAAAGACTCTTCTGCTGAGTAATTAGTAGACTTAGATTAATGGGGGCTCCAAAATGGGCCCCCATTTTTTGAGCCCTTCAAGTTCGCCCCTCGTTAAAACTCAGGGCTACCCTCAGGGAGGTCGGCGATAGGATACTCTCCCCGTCATTCCTGAAGCAAGCGAAGCGTACTTAAAGGATATTCCGAACTTTTCTCACCCTTCTAGCATGAAAGATAGTACTATGATCCAAAGAACATTCGCGATGATCAAACCTGATGCAGTCGCTGCAAAAAATACCGGCAAAATTATTGATCTTATCGAACACAATGGTTTTGCTATTGTGGGCATGGAAAAAACAAAGATCTCAAGAGAAAAAGCTCAAGAGTTTTACGCTGTTCACAAAGAACGTCCATTCTTTGGCGAATTGGTTGATTTCATCATCTCAGGACCTGTCGTTGTCTTGGCTCTTGAAAAAGAAAATGCTGTGCTCGCATGGCGTGATTTGATGGGCGCAACTAACCCAGCTGCAGCAGCTGAAGGCACCGTGCGTAAACTATTCGGCACAAGCATTGGTAACAATGCAAGCCACGGTTCCGATGCACCTGAAACAGCTGCAATGGAATTAGGATTATTCTTCCCTAACTTAAAATAAGAATAATTTCTGAAATATCAGCAAACAGGGAGCAAGCTATAAAAGTTTGCTCCCTGTTGTCATTAAATCCTTTTCCAATCCTATAACTTCTTTTTCTGCGCCTGGATTTTTGTCTTTGGCCACATATTTACTTTCTGTTTTCACACGCCTTTCAGAAGGCTTTCTAACCGATTCAACACGATCTCGCTTTTTCGACATAGTCTTATAACCAGACTGAGCAGTAGTAAAACCAATGCCTAATAAAATTGCTGCGATATGAATTCCAACTAAGATTTTGAACAATTTAACGCGATTCACGTTGTGGAAAAATAAAAGAACTATCACCATCTCAATAGCCACATTCAAGATAATCCACAGACCTGCTGCTATGGCACCATAAAAAATGGCTGCTAATAACGGCGTATCTTTAATGTCCGTGTATGCCAACAAGCGAATAAACTTACCGGTTATGACGTTTTTAATAACAAATACAGGACCCCAACTTACGAGTACCGCCGATATAACATTCATGACTGCTGCCACAGCTACCATCTTCAAAAATGATTCTTTAATGATGGTGCGTAAAAAATAAAGTTCTACGCAAAACAAGAGCAACAATTGAATGACCGTCGCCCAAGTGCCAACACTACCAAGCGTAAGCGATGCAGGAATAAGAATACTTGCTTGTAGTTGAGTACCTACAGCCAAAAGTGCCATACAAAATAAGTAGATTATATTCATCGCTCCCCCTTTATTTTATCCCCAGAAAACCCCACGTCTTTTAAAAGACTGGGGATAAATGGGCTAAAGCCCTTTTTCCGGGGAGCCCCTAAACCACGGCTTTTAAGCCGTGCGAGAGGTTAATTTACCTTAATATATTAAATATCCATTACTAGTAACATAAGCAAATTCGAGTGGTGGAGTAAAGAAAACCCAGGGCAGCTGCACTATATTCTCTGAATTTAAAAGGATAATCTCTCCGCCGTCTTCCCTGAGGGAAGCGAGTAAAACGAGCGAACTTGAAGGGTATTGGAGATGAGCTTCGGCCTTCAAGTTCGCCCTCATAAAAAATTCGGGCTACCTTCAGGCAGGCCGGCGGGAGAGAGGTTCGAGGTGTTGAAAATAGCTCAACTACAAGTTTTATAGTGCGGTTGCCCTAATATACGAAACCCCGTTCGTGCCGATTTTTTTTGAATGCATAGCATGAAAAAAATAATCATCAAAAAAATAGCCCGAGCATGTATCTCACATGCTCGGGCTATTCGTATTTCTAGAAAAAAACTAAGACTTATACAGACTCAGTTTTTGATTTGATCAATTTATCCAAAATGCCATTCACAAACTTATAGGCATCTTTTTCTGCAAAACATTTTGCAAGTTCAATTGCTTCGTTGATAACAATGACCGGTGGCGTAACCGTATGTTCTAATTCCCAAATTGCAAAACGCAAAATCAGCTTAGTACACACGCCAACACGTTCAAAGCGCCAATTATCAAGCAATGGCTTAATAATCTCGTCAAGTGCATCACGTTCATCGATAATGCCTTGTGCGATTCTGGACACTTCGCTATCCAAAGGAATGCTCAAATCGAAGCCGCGGTTATAATTATCAATCACCGTTTCAAGTGAGATCTGATATTCAAACCCTTCAACTGAATACAACAAATGAAATATCAACGAACGAACATCGCGTCGCGATAAATCATCGTATACAATATCATCTGGCGATGTAGGTATCTCTTGCAAATCAACTTTTTCTGATTCAATGTCTTGTAATTCTGGACACATAATTTCCCCCTATTGCCCTAATAAATTATTTTTGAACACGCTCGATATAATTACCATCACGCGTATCAACTTTGACCATATCACCTTCATTGACAAACAATGGCACTTGTACAACAAGACCTGTTTCAAGCGTCGCTGGCTTTGAACCTGCGCCTTGTGCTGTGTCACCACGAACACCTGGTGGCGTTTCAACTACTTTTAATACCATATGGAGTGGTGCGTTAACCGCGATTGGCTTTTCTTGGAAATTCAAGATGTTGTATACGGTTTGCTCTTTAAGGTAATCAAAGGTATCACCCAATTGTTCCTTAGTGAAAGCAACTTGTTCGTAGTTATCTTGATCCATAAATTGGTAAAGACCGCCATCTTCATAAAGATAGACCATGTCTCTGTATTCTAACTTTGGTGAATCAAATTTTTCGCCTGAGCGGAAGGTATCTTCGTGCATAAGGCCGGTGATCATATTCTTCATTTTGGTACGCATGAATGCGCCGCCCTTGCCAGGCTTTACATGTTGGAATTCAACCACCATATAGGGTTGATCCTTATAAAGAATCTTTGTACCTTTTCTAAAATCGGATGTAGATATCACGGATATACCCCTTGAAATCGGTAATAGGATTAAAATTTTAGTTTCTAATAAGTATAAGTTATCAGGCAGAAAAAGCAATCGGTGCTCGCCAGTATACTGGGAGGCTATAAAAACCCACAATAGCTCAAAAAAACATATTTCGAGCTGGCTATACCAGAGACCGGCGTATTGCCCCAACAAGCACGCTTTAAGCACAAAATTTCAATTTTTTACTCTGAGCTAAAGGGCCCTATCCCTCTGAACACATCATCTTATGTGCTTGCCCTGAAGCAATGTTAACACCACACACAGCACAATAGTTACTCGATGAGCTACTTGACCCGCTAGAACCTGCCGCAGCCGGTTGCTGTATACCAGGACACCCTGATCTATGCGCTAAACCTGCTGCTGCCGTTGGGTGACATGCAGGGCATGCTTGTTGACCTTGCGCTTGTGCTGCATGTTGTGTTAACAAGTCTTTGCGCTTTACCGCCTGCATATCGTTAATATCTGCTAATGTTGGTTCAGGCAGGTAGTCAGTCACCATATTAAACATGCCGATATGCCCACCGGCTATGGGAAATGGCAAAACTGATTTTTGAACATCATTATCGCCAACAACGTGTTTGGTTAACGCGTCTCTAGCTGCAACTTGATATTCATTGAGTAAAGCTTGCCGTTGGTCACTGTACAAAAAATTATTCCAAGTGCTTTGACTAATTTGTGCGCCTGCTTTAAGTAGTTCTTTTACGATTTCGGAATACTCCTCCTTATAATCAGATGATATGCTATTGATAGCAGCCGTACGAAGTGGTGTATATCGTTGATAGGAAACATCAACATTCGCTCGCGCAGCAAGCAGTTCTCTTATGACGGCAATATTAGAACCTGTTACGACGGCATATGTAAGCGCCGTCCCGCCATACGGAATATTATTCACATAAATATTCGCTCTTGCCGCAAGCAATCTTCTTATCATGTCCCTGTTACCATCGAAAATCGCAAACCTAAGTGCTTCATCACCAGCCTTGTTGTCGATACTCGCGCCCGCCATAAATAATTCTTGCATCATTGCTGAGTCATTGTTATAAACTGAGTCAAGCAATGCTTCATTCTTATCTTGTGTCCACCAGTACTTTAACCTAAAAAATACACGGCTCGCTGCTGCTATTAGACTACAGCTCTTTGCCTTCTTACCTTCTCCATCATTCTTTTTTTCTTCCATCGGCGTTGTCTGTGCTGGCATTAAACCTGCAATAAATACCGCTATAATAACGGTTTTTTTAAATTTCATGATGGAACCTCCATTTAGTTTTTTAACAATAATTAATTATTCTTTTCTTTTGTTCTCATGTAAAAACAGTCACCTTTATGACCCTGGCCAGCAGAAAGATTTGCTTGGCAATGGCTACATCTGTTTGCACTCGTCGAACTACTCGAGCTTGACGATGAGCTACTTGATGATGAACTACTCGATGAGCTTGAGCTACTTGAACCAGTATTAGCTACCCCCTGCATACCCTGACACCCTTGCATATGCTGTATGCCCGCCGCTGCAGTTGGCAAACATGCTGGGCATTGTTTGACTGTTGTCATACCAGTACCCTGCAGTGCGCCATTATTCCGCACATAATCAGCAATAAGGTTTATACTGCTAAACGGTAATTGTGGTAATGCTTGCATTAAATCAGCTTGTTCTAAACATCGTTGACGTATGCGATGCCGTGCATCTCTAGCAGATCCCATAGCACTAATTATTTTAATAACATCTTGTGGCAGTAATTTTTGTAACGTTGTATCAACCTCACGTTCATAATCAGCCTTATCCTGCACGACCACATGTTCATAATCTTGGCAGGCTTTTTGCATAACATCCTGCATGTTGGTAGAACGGCAATCAAGCCTCTTCGTGTTATCTGTAGCAACATCAAGCAAAGTTCGATTATTTGCATCTGTTTCTGAAACACAAGGCCCACAAGCAACCAATAAATTTACAGTACCTATATGACCATTTCGAGCCGCGTAATTAAGCGCTCTATCGCCATGACGAGAATTTTTCTTATCCATATCCGCCCCATTTTTTAGTAATTTGATGACGACTTCGGTATGGCCACGATAAGCTGCAGACATAATTGCTGTCATACCGCTTATATTCTCCTCTTCCGTAATAGAGCCTCTTTTCATCAATTCTGTGACGACTGGTAAGTGTCCCCCATAACTAGCCCACATAAGCGCATTCATATTGCCGCCGCACGTTACCCAAGATCTCGCGCCACGGTTAAGTAATGTAGTGACAATCGCTGTATGTCCACCAGAAGCTCCCCACATAAGTGCAGTTTTACCATAAGGATCAGCTGCTTCTATGCTTGCACCATTCTTAAGCAATTCTTCTAAGACCTCTAATGCGCCTTCTCCTGCTGCCTTTAGTAATGCGTGATTTTTATCACCTTTACATGCATCCAACAAAACCTTATACGCAGACAACATCTCATCATGCTTTTGTTCATTCTGGTTTTGCACATAAATTGGCTGCGCTTGAAGTGTCACGGAACCATAAGCCAGATTCGTTACAGCTTGCTGTTGAGACCCTGCGCCACTCGACAAATATGAACATATACGTTGTACTGCCGACATTACACTACAACTCTTTGCCTTGTTATCCCCTTCATCATTTTTTTCTTCCATCGGCATTGTCTGTGCTGGCATTAAACCTGCAATAATTACGGCCATAATAACGGTGTTTTTGAATTTCATGATTATAATCTTCCATTTAGTTTTTTAAAAATAGTTAGTCTTTCTTTCTTCTATTTTTACAACAGAACTTTATCTATTTATCACTATACCCACATTAGGTATTTTGTCAATCTGAAATTATTATTTATGAGTTTTTGTTTTTTTATTCTCAGGTTTAAATTTGATTTTGGTGCTATTTTTGACGCTACGACAACGAAATCAAATCTTAATCTCTTATGTAGCATTGACCCAAAATCCCTCAATGAAGGAGATATTTTGAGGTTTTTTAATGGATATACAGATACAAAGACCCCAGATACCACATATACGCTTACGCCTTCGCTTCTGGGCAAAAAATTGTTAGACTTGTGTCTAGTAAAAAATTCACTACATTCGCTAGAAAAAGGACCTCCCATGGCCAATTTATTCAATACCGACCCTGAAATTTATGCGATTATTAATCAAGAATCAAAGCGCCTGGAAGAGGAAATCAACCTCATAGCATCAGAAAACTACGTCGCCCCAGAAGTTATGGAGGCAACCGGCTCAATTTTGACCAATAAATACGCCGAGGGTTACCCAGGCAAGCGGTACTATGCCGGCTGCCAATATGTGGATATGGCTGAAAATTTGGCCCGTGAGCGCGCAAAAAAGCTCTTTGGTGCTGAGCATGTCAACGTCCAGCCTCACGCAGGCTCCCAGGCAAATATGGCTGCTTATTTTGCGGTCCTTAAGCCCGGCGATACCATTTTGGGCATGAGCTTGGCCGAAGGTGGACATTTGACCCATGGCCACGGGGTTAACTTTTCTGGCAAATTCTATAACAGCATCCAATACAAGGTTAACCGAGACACCGAAATGCTGGATTATGAAGAAATTGCCGCATTGGCCGAGCAACACAAGCCAAAGCTCATTGTCGCTGGCGCATCAGCCTATTCCCGTATTATTGATTTTGAAAAACTCGCAGCTATTGCAAAACAAAATAATGCCCTTTTGATGGCTGACATCGCCCATATCGCTGGCCTTGTTGCGGCTGATTTGCACCCAACACCAATCGGCCATGCCGATATCACCACGACTACCACCCACAAGACTCTACGGGGCCCTCGTGGCGGCATGATTATGTGTACTAATTCATTGGCAGAAAGTGTCGACAAAGCAATTATGCCCGGCACCCAAGGTGGCCCTTTAATGCATGTGATTGCCGCAAAAGCAGTCGCCTTCAACTTGGCGCTGCAACCAGAGTTTATAACCTACCAAAAACAAGTACTAGCCAATGCCAAAGCTATGGCACAAACCTTCCAAGATCTTGGCTATAGAATCACCACCGGCGGCACGGACAATCATTTGTTTGTCATTGATTTGCGATCAAAAAATATGAATGGAAAAGTTGCAGAAATTGCTATGCAAAGCGTGGGTATTATTGCCAACCGTAATTGCGTGCCGTTCGAAACAGAAAAACCTTGGATCACCAGTGGCATTCGCATTGGCACCCCAGCAATTACCACACGCGGCATGAAAGAGAAGGATGCACAACAGATTGCACATTATATCGATGAGGCATTACAACATCGTGATGATGCTGCTGCACTACAAAGAATTAAAGATCAGGTGCATGCGATGTGCAAACGGTTTCCAATTTATTAGCGAAAGAAATCATGATCTTACGTAACAACATAACCCGCGGGTTACTCATAGCCTGCCTACTTACATCAACTGCCACACTACCAATGCACAAAGCCTTCAATGAAATTAAAAAAGTCGCAGCCTACGCGCCTGCTTTAATAAGTTCCGGTATAATAGCTGCTAATATTCTTGACGCACATACTGTATACAAAAATACTGTAACCATCCAAGACAATTTGTCTGATGCACCTGATTGGATAAAACAATACGTACATAAAGAATGCAGTAGCCAAGGAATCGACCCACAAACTCTTAAAGTAAAATTTGACGATAACTTAGAGACTGCGGCTGCCGCAGGACTCGATACTATAATTCTTCGACCATATGCAAAAGATCAATATAATCAAAAGCTCGATCTTAACAAAAGACTTATAGAATCGAATTTAGCATACAAAGGACTTATACACCATGAGCTTGCACATATAAAACATCAGGATGTATTTAATCGCATGATAGCGCTACAAGCTCTACCAAGCATAGGAGCTTTAGGATTAACTGCCGCACTTGCACATCCATTCATGAAACCTATCCCATCAATGGCACGTATAATAGGAGCATCAATCATAATGCTATCATTGCAATACAACAAGTTTACCCTTATGAATCCTTATTGCAGGTTTCAAGAACAACGTGCTGATGATAGTATACGAAGCGATATCAATATATTAAAAGCATATGTAGAAGGCACCAAACCGCTCTACGATCACATGATATCAGATGAAACTTATATTCAAAAAAAGAAATCTTTACCCTATTGTATACTACCAGAATCCATATCTAACCGCTTATTACAAATCGCCTTTGATCCAACTCATCCACATCAACTTGATAGTGTAGCAAAACTTGAAGATCGCATTGCAAAGTTAAAAGCACACGAAGAACAAAGTAAAAAGTAAAACCTCTCTGTTCTTAAAAATTCAAAGAGGCTCTTTTTATTCAATCGGCGAATAGCGCTCTTTGGAGCGAATCACTTTTTCCATCTGCAGTTGCAAGCGTAGCCGCACTTTAAAATCATTGAGCGGCGTAGCTTGATTGTAGATATACAACACTTCTGGAATGTGATGTGCATGTTGTGCCGCCATCTCGACCATCGGAAACATAAATGCTTGGTCCCACGTTACTTCAAAAAATTTACCATCATACATCAAATCTTCTTTGTTAATGCGCTTAAAAAGCCATGCATAAAACGTGCGTAAATGGGTTGTATACCATGGTGCCCGACGAATGGCGTTATTATTGATGATCTCTTCCGGAACCTGTCTGCCACCGCCAATGCCGCCACCTGGGTATTCTTGGTAGGCACCATAGGTTAGCCATGCATCGGTTGTACTGTATTCCTGGTTAACGCGTGCAAGAACACCATCATGCGCAAACCAATCATCCCCATCGAGGGTAATAATGACCGCATTATCAGGGCATTGTTCAATGGCTGTATAAATATTATATAAGGCGCCTTTACGTTCTACGTTGTTAATAAGCGTAATTTTGTCTGCCATGTGTTTATTGTTGATATAGTGCGCCACGACATCGCCAGTGTTGTCATTCGAGCAGTCATTGATATAGATGGCACGCCAGTTGCTGTACTGTTGAGCAACAACAGAATCTAAATTCTTTTCGTACCATGCTTCATTATTATAAGATGGTATGATAACCACAATTTCTTTCTCTTGAGCACAGGCAAGCTGCATAAATACAACACACAAGACTAGACTCACTTTACGTATCATAACTACCTCTTTTCAAATGCTTCAGGTTTCAACCAACTACCAGCCCAATGATGAATTGCAAAGGATTCAGACTTTTGCCACACCGTAGCAGGCAGACCTTTTTGGTCGTAGCCACAGGGGTACAAATAACTTGCCGGCAAAACCACATTCACTAAATCATCAACATACGAGTTTCTAAAACAACAGCGTGTAAAATGTATAGGCCCGGTTTTGACAACAATTTGATGCATATGCTGATTGTCTTTGATCGTCTCTACACAACTCTTTAAAATTGGATGCCCCGGTGTTGCTGCAAATAGCGCTGCCCCGAGCTGCACCATATGCGTGTCGAGTGGTTGCAGGCCGGTATAAAAATCATAACCATGCTGTAATGGATCAAGCGGCTTTAAACATTCAAAATCGGTGTCGATGTACACGCCACCAAAGCGATAGACGATTTCCCATTTTAATATGTCTGACTTTTCACCATAATTGCGTGCTTGGTCGTAAAAGCCGCGATTATCAAATGTAAGCTGTCTCACATCGACTACTAAGAACTGCTGGTGATCTGCCGCCAGGGCATTCTCAAGCTCTTGAAATGTGCGAGCAACCACGTCACCGCACACATAATTGACTGGATTGTCGGTCCAAAAAACAAACGTCCAATCGGGGTGATTGTCTATCCACGTTTTTCGCAACGAAATATATTCCTCAGGAAAACTGCCACCCAGCCAAATCTGATGCAGAATGTTGGGAATCTTTTTTTCAGTCATGCCACGCGCCTTCAGCTCATCAGGATTATTTTTTACATACAATCCCCTAAAGAAATTCATCATCATCGTTGAATAATCTTGTTCGACAATATTTGGGTATGCCGCTGACTGCATCGAAACGTCAAAATCAACGGAGGCGTGAGAGACGGGGGCTAAAAACAAAAAAATAAATACCCTTCGACAAAGCTCAGGGAGGACGGCGGTTTTTTTCTTAATCATTCCATGCCTTTACTGCTGCGTCATTATTCAAATTCCTAAACGTCTTCTTGCGATATTCCTTAGGCATCCAACTTTTTGCCCAGTGATGTATCGCATAAGCGCCTGCTTGCACCCATTCCTTATATTTTAATTCAGTTTCCATACAACCTTGTGGATAGCAATAGCTTGCCGGCAATGCAATATCAATCGAACCATCTTTGCCCGCAACCGCATAAAAAGATTTAGTAAAATGCAGAGGCCCTGTTTTTACCGTTGTCCCCTTGTGGTGCCAATCGTCTTTAACTGTTTCTATGCAATGTTTAAGAATCGGATGTTTTTTGTACCCGGCAAATAAGGCAGCACCCAGTTGAATGAATTGCGTATCAAGAGGTTGAATGCCTGTGTAGAAATCATAGGTGTAGTGCAATACATCAAGCGGCTGCAAACATTCAAAATCAACATCCACATACACACCGCCATATCGATACACCACTTCCCATTTTAAAAGATCTGATTTAACACCGACACTATCGGTTGCATCGTAATATTCTTGATTGTATAAATTAAACGTTTTGACATCTTCGTCGATCCACAACTTATAACTCCAACCGCCATGCATATGTTTATCAATCCATGATGCAGCATATTTTTTGAATGCATCGGGCAATTGCCCACCAAGCCACACTTGATGAATAATCTTAGGAATTTTTAATTCTTGCTGCGGCTGAATGTTGGAAAGATTATTCTGCACATACAATGCTCGGAAGAAAGAAAGTAATGTCGCGCCATCAATACCAATAACCTGCTTAGTGACTCGAATTGAATCAGGAAACTGGCCCGTTGCCATGGCAACATCAAAATCAACATAGGTCCATATATCATGCGTTGTCGACCTTTGCTCTTCTGCATAACCGAGGTTTGATAGGCTCAACGCTGCTAATAATAGCGTGCAATGCCAATTATTGTGCTTCATCTATTACCTTTCTTTTTTATTAATAATTTTTAATATTCTGAAACTCCGACCGCCTAAATGCTGGATACAGCCACGACTTTGCCCAATAATGCACCGCAAAAGCACCTTCTTGTAACCAAGCCCCACGTTGTATGTCATACTCCTGACAACCAAGCGGATAAAAGTAACTTGCTGGAAGTGCTATGTCACACGTCGTGCCACGACCAGCCGTATCATAAAAAACTTTGGTACAATGAATCGGACCGGTACGCGCAGTTATTTTGCCTTGCACATTTTTGTTGTACCATGTTTCTTTGACGCGTTCAATCCAACTTTTTAATAGTGGGTGTCCCGGAATTGAACCAATCAAACCAATGCCAAGTTGCACAAGTTCGCTATCCAATGGTTGAATGCCAATATAAAAATCATACAGATAATGCAATGACTCAAGTGACTTTAAACAGGCAAAATCAAAATCAACATACACGCCACCGTAGCGATATAAAATTTCGTAACGCATCAAATCTGAGATTTCTGCAGGATTGCGTGACTCGCGTACTAATTCTGCATTGTGCATGTTCAAATCAGCAATATCATCTTGCGTCCATAATTTGTACTGCCAGTCTGGGTGATGTGCCCGCCAACTAAATTGATAGTGATTAAATTCTTCTGGCACAGATTTACCAATCCAAATTTGATGAATTATTTTAGGAATTTTTATGGTGACCGATGGCGTACAACGGGATGGTTTATTTTTTTCGTATAAATTTCTGAAAAAATCCATGAGTTGCGTGCCACTCAGGCCAAGCTCATCTTTATTCTGTGCGGACGCAATCACCTGTTGGTACTGCGCTGTCTTCATAGATATATCAAAATCAACATCAGCTATAATAGGCTGAAAAAACAAGAGAAAAGCAGTTAGAACAACCAGAGCAACACCTTTGTCGCCGTCCTCCCTGAGGGTAGCCCGCAGGGCGAACTTGAAGGGCAGGCGAAAGGTTTGGTATAGTTCATAAAAATTTAATAAAAAACGACCCTTCAAGTTCGCGCCAAAAGGCGCTTCCTTCAGGGAGGACGGCGGGAGTAGGTTTTTTTTAATCGTTATTGCTTCAATTCCAAATATCATAGTTATTTTCCCTCTTCATCATCCAAATAATACTGTTGCGCCTTGTTTTACCCGCTGCAACTCACTACGCATCATATCTTCAACTAATTCTGCTAGTTGAATTTTTGCCTTCCATCCTAATTTACGCTCTGCTTTAGAAGGATCACCTATTAAAAGTTCAACTTCTGCCGGTCTAAAATAGCGGGGATCTACAAATACTAGTTCTCTTCCTGTTTGTTTATCATAACCAATTTCGTCTACCCCAGAACCCTTCCACGTTATATCTATACCAACTTCTTTAAAAGCTAATTCAACAAATTCACGAACTGAATGAGTTCGACCAGTTGCCACAACATAATCATCAGAACTATCTTGTTGTAACATGCGCCACATAGCTTCTACGTAATCTTTGGCATGGCCCCAATCACGCTTTGCATCTAAATTCCCCAAATAAAGCGCTTGCTCAAGGTTATATTTAATGCGAGCAACAGCACGCGTAATTTTTCTAGTCACAAAAGTCTCACCTCGAATCGGTGACTCGTGATTAAATAAAATACCATTACATGCAAAAATACCGTACGACTCACGATAATTTTTAGTGATCCAAAATGCATAAAGCTTTGCTACGGCATAAGGAGACCGTGGATAAAAAGGTGTTGTTTCAGATTGGGGAATCTCTTGGACTTTTCCGTAAAGCTCGCTGGTCGAAGCTTGATAAAATTTTGTTTTTTTTGTTAACCCCAACGTACGTATTGCTTCAAGAATATGCAACGTTCCTAATGCATCAACATGTGCCGTGTATTCTGGCAATTCAAATGAAACATGCACATGACTTTGTGCGGCTAAATGATAGATTTCATCTGGCTGAACTTCTTGTACCAAACGAATAATATTAGATGCATCAGTCACATCGCCATAATGCAATATAAAACGATGCTCAGCATTCCAATGCTGATCTTCATAGAGATGGTCAATACGCGCAGTATTAATGAGTGATGCTCGTCTTTTAATGCCATGAACCACATATCCTTTTTCTAATAATAACTCAGCCAAATAGGCACCATCCTGACCTGTTACGCCTGTAATTAAAGCAACTTTACGTTGATTAATTAAGGTCGCATCGTATTCAGCTTGCTCATCAAGCACCCTATAATTTCTTGTAGGAAGAATGCCCCATGCTGTTTGTATACAACAGATAAATAACAAAAGTACAATCTGTTGTACCACATTCTTTTGCCTCTTCATTGTCACTACCTCTTTATAAAGATTATTCAAAAATTTTTTGATCATTACACCACTGCAACGTTTTCTCTATGCCATTTTGCAACGACGTAGTCGCACGCCAACCAAGGGTGTTCATCCGCTCAACATTCAATAATTTTCGCGGTGTGCCGTCCGGCTTTGTGGCATCATATACCAAAGATCCCTGATAGCCAACCGTATTTTTTATAGTCGCTGCCAACTCTGCAATAGTAGTATCCTGCCCCGTACCAATATTAATAATTTCATTACCAGAATACTGCTGCATTAAAAATAGGCACGCATCGGCCAAATCATCAACATATAAAAATTCGCGATACGGCTTACCACTGCCCCAAATAACGACTTCCAATGCATTCGATTTTTTTGCCTGATAAAATTTTGCCAATAATGCCGGCAACACATGAGAACTTTCCAAATCAAAATTATCGTGGGGACCATATAAATTGGTTGGCATACAAGCGATAAAGTTAGTACCATACTGCTTGTTATACGTCTGACACATCATAATGCCCGCAATTTTTGCTACGGCGTAGGCATCGTTAGTTTTTTCAAGTTCTCCTGAGAGTAAATACTCTTCTTTAATAGGCTGCGATGCATTGCGTGGATAAATGCAGGAAGAACCTAAAAATAAGAGTTTTTTGACGCCGTAGACATAAGAAGCGTGAATCACATTCAACTCAATGGCTAAGTTATCGTAGATAAACTCTGCAGGACGATCCATATTCGCTTTAATGCCGCCAACTTTTGCCGCGGCTAAAAATACATAATCTGGACGCTCTTGAGCAAAAAAATTATTAACCGCCTGCTGATTACGCAAATCGAGCTCGGCAACCGTACGTGTCAGAATAGTGGTAAACCCTGCCGCTCCTAATCGACGCACTAAAGCAGAACCAACTAACCCTTGATGTCCCGCAACATACACTTTGGCATTTGAATTCATGCTTTCATCTGCCACATAGATTGTTTTTTAGGTGCCACTAACGATGGCGCATCAATAGTAAGCACGCCTTCATTGCGTACTTCTTGCAAATCACTCATGACCATGAGCTTCACCAGACCGGTAAAATCAAGCGTTGGCTCCCAACCTAACAATGTTTTTGCTTTTGTTGCATCACCAAGAAGTTCTTCAACTTCAGTGGAACGGAAATACCGCGGGCTCACCAAAATCAGCGGCTTTCCTGTTTTGGCATTGAGACCGCGCTCATGCACTCCTGAGCCTTGCCATTCAATAGGTATATCAACTTCGGCAAAAGCACGCTCAACAAATTCACGTACCGAGTGTGCCTTGCCCGTGGCAATCACTAAATCTGTAGGATCTTTATGTTGCATCATTAACCACATGGCCTCAACATAATCTTTTGCATAGCCCCAGTCGCGCTTTGCGTCTAAATTGCCAAGATACAACACATCTTGCATGCCATAATGAATACGTGCGACTGCACGGGTAATTTTTCTGGTTACAAATGTTTCGCCACGCATAGGCGACTCATGGTTAAACAGAATGCCGTTTGCTGCAAACATGCCGTAAGCTTCGCGATAATTGACCGTAATCCAATAAGCATATAATTTTGCTACGGCATAGGGAGACCGCGGATAAAAAGGGGTCGTTTCTTTTTGCGGCACTTCTTGCACCTTACCGAATAGTTCGCTGGTGGATGCTTGATAAAATTTTGTATTTTTTAGACCCAAAATGCGTAATGCTTCTAAAATCCTTAATGCGCCCAGCGCATCAGCTTGTGCTGTGTATTCAGGTGTTTCAAAGGAGACCGCCACATGACTTTGTGCAGCTAAGTTATAGATTTCGTCTGGTTGAATTTCTTGTATGAGACGGATGATGTTGGTTGCGTCTATGACATCGCCATGGTGCAAGAAAAATCGTTGCTCACCACTGGCATGCCTATCTTTAAATAAATGATCGATGCGTCCGGTATTGAATGATGATGAGCGCCGCTTGATGCCATGGACTTCGTAGCCCTTGTCTAATAATAATTGCGCTAGATATGCACCATCTTGACCTGTCACCCCAGTAATTAAAGCTTTCTTCATTGCTAAATCCTATTTCTGACAACAGTGTCGTCAGTTTTATGGTATCGCTTTCTACAAGCACTCTCTCAACTTTTTTTCAGCTACTTAGCAACCATTTCTTGCGAACTATATTCTACATCAAAAGTGCCTTCATGCATCTTAAATGATAATCCAACAAGGATGATCTTCTTGCCACAATCTATGAAGCTCTCGTAATAACGCTTGTTCAGAATTTGCTCAAGCGCTTTTTGACTATCAACATTCAACTTCAGCTCAAAGATATACCGATACGTTTTTGTGCTGACAACCAAATCTATTCTACCTTGATTGGTAAGAATCTCAGATTGAGCTTTGCGTGATAACAAGCTCATCAAAAATTGAAACAAGGAATGATAATAACTTTCTTTTTTGATATGCAACGTATAAGGAATATGCGCAAAAAGAGCTTGAAGACTTTTGCAAAACTGCTTTAGATCATAAGCTTCTAAGGCCCTCAGTAAACGATCTTGTGCCGTGTCAATGGTGACCACATTGCTGTGCGCCAATGTCGCCACAAGAAATTTATTGAAGGAGTCCGCCACCTCTACGTTGGGAAAGCCCAACCTAAAAGTATCTTTAACGGGGTTGTAAGCAATAATCGTTAAATACCCGGTTTGAAACAGCAACGGGATGAGAGGAATGTCATGTATTTGAAATGAGCTTAGACTCTCTGGTGACAATTCTACAAGCGATAGCTCTTGCAAGGTATCGTATTGCGTCCGTAAATACGTTACCAAAAATGAAGGCGTTCCCGATTCAAACCAGTAATTCCTTAACTTTGCATCCTTTAAATAATACAACACCGAAAATGGGTTATACACTTTAATGTCTTTATCTGAAAATTGATAGCCATTGTACCATTGTTGTATAAGAGCCAACTCATTGTCCACGCCATGGCCATGTTGTTGTGCAAGCTGCTCAAGATGTGGACCAAAAGATTGTGTAATCTCTACATAGGTATACCCCAACAGAGATGCCGCTTCGGGCTTTATGCTAATATCGTTAAGATTATTGATACCAGAGAATATTGAGGTCTTTGCAAATTTGGTAACTCCGGTTATAAAAATGGCACGCAGATGGCTATCCAGGCCCTTAAGCGCATCATAAAAACCCCTGAGCGCATCTCTGATCGCTTCTGCCTCATGTACATTTTTAAGATGATCAAGAATCGGCTTGTCGTATTCATCGATGAGGACTACAACTTTATTTTTTTGTGACAATTGCTCGACCAAAGACCTTAATTTTAGCTTAAGACCAGGAGCGCCTGAAACATCAACACCATAACTCTTTGCTATGGCATCGAGAGTCCACTGCAAACTAGCATCCAATTCTTGAGGTGTTTTATAATCGATCGTTGAAAAATCGAGCTGAATAACGGGGTACTCCTGCCAATCGTAAGAGCTCGTACTGATCCAAAGACCATCAAACAATGCTTTGTTACCAGAAAATAATTCATACAGGGTCGATATGAGAAGCGATTTACCAAAACGGCGGGGACGAGATAAAAAATAGTAGCGAGAACCACCACTAAATAAATTATACATGTGTTCAGTCTTATCTACATAGGTATAATCGCCTGTTCTCAGCGTCTTGAATGAACTCACATCAGTTGGCAAGCTTCTCAACATACTTTCCCCATATTTTTAAAAAATAACAGATATCATAAAGTATACATCAAAATTTAAAGATATTCTGTCAGCTCTTTCTGTTTGAGCTGTTTGACAATCGCTCGTACTTTTTCAGCTTCATCGCGCTTTGTAATTAACAAGACATGGTCTGTTTCAACAATGCATAAATCATCAACGCCGATCAGCGCAACCAACTTATTGGGCACATCAACGAGATTATTATGCGATTCTGTTTCAAAGACATTGCTCACATTCAATCCGCCGCAGACATTTTTAATCGATAAAAATATTTCGATATTACCAACATCGCACCAAGAAAAATCAACCGGCAACACACTGACGCGTGAGCTTTTTTCCATCACCGCATAATCTATTGAATCTGATTTAATGGCATCGTAAGAAGTGCTTCCCGCACGGTATGAGACAACACCATCATACATCTCTGAGGCAAGCTGCTTAAATTCATCTATAAAGACGCTCGCCTTGGCACAGAACATACCAATATTCCACAACATGGTCTTTGATTGAATATATTCTTGTGCGCGGGCTAATGATGGTTTTTCATGAAATTTTTTCACTGGAAATGGCGACTGCCCTTGTACCATATCATCAAATTCAATGTAACCATACCCCGTTGCAGCGTACGTTGGTTTGGCGCCAAACAACGCGATGCGATCGTTATGGGTTACAAAATCAATAGCATGTTCCAAAAACTGAGAAAATATATGCGTATCTTTAGTTGGAATAAAAGGATCGGCTGGTAGAAAAACAATGACCGCTTGTGGGTCTTTTTCATAAATTTCACAACAACTTAATAATATTGCCGGACCGGTATTGCGCGACCCAGGCTCAATAATAATGTTACCAATAGAATCACCAACAAGATCTGCTACACCTTGTGTATGTTGCTGCGTGGTGCATACACGAATATTTTTTTGTGGCACTATTGAACGTACACGATCAATGGATTGCTCGAGGAGTGTTTCAGTCTGCCCGACTGCCAACAGTTGTTTGGGTTTACTTTGTCGAGACAATGGCCACAAGCGTTCGCCGACGCCGCCGGCAAGAATTACACAATAGACATGCTGTGCATTATGTATCGCTTGAGCTGTGTTTACTGCCAATGTTAATGCTCCTAACACTATCAACTTACTTTTCATACTGCTTCCTTTTTTTATACGATGAGTTCCTTCATGCCACCGCCCTGACAGGCTAGTGTATCAATTGCCAAGGTCAACTCAGCAACGGTATTTAAACGTTGCAAGCTGATAGGCGATTTGAATACCGGCTTCTTAATATTTGCAAAAAATTCATGCAACAATGCTTCGTGCCCCGTGTCAGGAAACGCTGTTGTTGCATGAAAAGTACTCGGAAATCCAAAACCATGCAACTGTGTATAGTCATCCATGACAATAGTCTTGGAATCAAAAAAGAGCTCCATGCGCTCCTTGCCAAGCTGGCTATGGCCAAGCGCTGTATACAACAACGAACAAATTGAACCATCTTCAAAACTAATTTGTGCAGAAAAATTATCGGTAGGAAAAAGATCATCATTTGAACTGTGCAATGCCTCAACAGAAACCGCTAATGGTTTTGAATCAGTCAAGAAACAGAAAAGATCGAGAATGTGGCATGCTTCACCAATAATTCTGCCAGCACCGCTGTCCGTTTGAATCCAATGCTCTTTAGGAATAAAGCCCGCATTCATGCGATAGTGAATAACCATCGGAGCATGGCGCCCTACAACTGCCTGCTTAACTTTTTGCATGTAGGGAGAAAATGAACGATTATAATCAACACAAAAAGGCATTTCAGGATGCAGTGTTAAAAAGTCATTTAATTTAGAAAACTGTTCGAGGTTGGTCACCATCGGTTTTTCCATAAACACCGCTTTGCCATTTTGCAATGCATGTATGGCCTGCTCATAATGAAATTTATGCGGCGATGCGATGACCACCACATCAACCAAATCATCTTTGAATAAATCTTGATCATTCACCAATGCGTGTGCTGCACCATACAATTTAGTAACACTCAATGCATTGGTAACATCCGCATCAACAATAGCACTAATTTTTACGCCATTTATTTTAGCAAGAGCTGGTATTAATTTAATTTTTGCAAAAGAGCCAGCACCAACAATACCAACACGCATGGTATCTTTTCGAGCGGGAATAAAGCGCACTGACTGCGGCTCAAAAAATTCTAAGGCTTTCACCGCAGGCTCGACAGTAAAGTCACGCACCGTAGCTTCACTTTTTTTGCCATAGCGCACAATAATACCGAGCGATTTGTGTTTTTGAATATGCTCGTAGGCTTCCACAATATCTTCTAAATCAGTTTCTTGCGACACCAGCGTATCAATCTTTATTTTACCTGATTCGATGAGCTGTATGAACGCTTGCATATTTCTATTTTCAGTCCAACGAACGTAGGCATACGGATAATCGTGACCTTTTTTTTCGTATGAAGCATCATAACTTCCTGGCCCATACGAACACGAGATTAAGAAATCAATTTCTTTTTTATAGAATGGCTCGCGAGCAATATGTAAACCAACATCACCAACAAGCACTACTTTGCCCTTTTTACGCGTGATTTCCATGGCTTGTTGCATAATGGTATCACTCTCAGATGCGGCAGTAATAATCGTTGTATCAACACCATAGTGATGCGTTAAAAAATTAATATCAGCAGTAAGTTGTTCGTCATCAGCAGCGTATACATAATCGGCACCACATTCTTTTGCTGACGCCAACCGCTCAGGAATAAGATCAATACCAATCACCGTGCAGCCGGATAATTTTGCAAGCTGGACAGTAAGGTGACCTAGAAGGCCTAAACCTACTACACATACTACTTCACCTAGTTGAACCTGTGCGCGCCTGATGCCTTGCAATGCAATCGCACCCATGGTGGTTAAACTTGCTGATTTTAAATATTCTTGCGCGGATACTTTGGCCACTAAATTTTCTGGCACACAAATAATATCAGCATGGTTGGCAAGACCTTCACCAGCACAGGCAACTAAATCACCTGAAAAAAACTTGGTTACTTTGCTGCCTACTGCAATAACGCGACCAGAACATGAATAACCAATAACTTTAGTTTGACCGACCAACGTACTTTTTATTAACGCCTTGGTGCCATCAAAACCATGACTCACGACTGATTCGATAACTTTTTTAATTTTATAGGGGACATTAGTCAGCATGCTGTCTTGAGCATTTTTGATGGTAGCAATTTCGGTGCCTGAGCTAATACATGAATAATGCACCGAAACGAGTACGGAATGATCGTCGAGCAACGGTTGGCTCACTTCTTTGACAACAACAATCCCTTTTTCTACAAATACTTGTCTCATACGCTTCCTCTTGAGTCAACTGCTTTACTATATCTTCGAGGTAGTCTAACCCGACCTTGGCAAAATAGTAACCATTTTTTTTGATGTATTATTGGTTTTTTCTGGACAAGAATAACAGCAGCAGTTATGGTCATGTAGCAAAAAAATGTTGAATAAAAGAAAGCGCCTCGATGACAAAAATACAATTATTGCATGTTACATCGAGCCTAAAAGTTGGCGGCGCAGAAACACTACTCTGCGATTTAATCAACACTATGGATGGCCAAAAATTTGAACACCATGTTATTTATTTTCATGATGGACCTCATAGCGATTGTCTGAAAAAGGCAGGTGTGCCGACGTATCATATTAAAGGCGCTATCGCGCTGTACGACCCAATTTTCTTCAAACGTCTTTACACTACGATAAAAAAAATTAACCCCGATTGTATGCATACACAACTGTGGGCTGCCAACAACACCGGCAGAGTTATTGCCCGCATGCTGAATATTCCTATCGTTTGCGCATTGCACAATAAAGTCAGTCAAGATGGTTTTTTACGTAACAGTATTGACCGTTGCACAACCCGTTTTGCTGATGCTTTTATTGCTATCTCACCAAACGTTGCAACATCACTTACCACGCGCAGCACGTGGATTTCTCCTGCGCGTATAACCATCATCCCTAATGGCGTTGACGGTGCATTACTCCACACCAAAGCTGCGCATGAAAACGTTGAACGTGCATCACTTGGCCTAACACCGGAACATTTTGTCATCGGCTCTGTAGGCCGATTTGTCCCAATAAAACAGTACGACATCATGCTTAAAGCATTTGCACTCGTACATCAACAAGCGCCTCATGCACGATTAATGCTCGTGGGCCTAGGACCATTAGAACAACAATTACGCCAACAAGCACAAGAACTTGGCATCAGCGCTCAAGTTATTTTTATTATCGATCAACCAGCCTATCGTTATTATCCGTTGTTTGATTGTTTTTCACTCGCCTACAATCAAGAAGGCATTTCTGTTGCACTGCTCGAAGCCATGAGTTTTAATCTTCCCTGTGTTATTGCGGATGTTGATCCAACGCATATGGTTCTCAAGCATGAATTTAACGGCCTTTTGATTCCCACAGCAACGCCACAGGCACTTGCACAAAACTACCTACGTCTTATCCAAGATCCTGGACTATCACAACAACTCGGCATACACGCACGAGACACGGTAGAAAACAACTTTAGTTTCAAAAAAATGTTACATGCCTATGAAGCTCTATTCCAGGAGACCGTACAATGTCATTAAACCCCATCAAAAGAACATTGTTTTCCATCAAACGATTTTTTGTACCCTACCATGACGATGAACCCTCCAACACCGCCAATCCTTACGCTATAAGCTTTGACAAATCAATGGGCAAAGGATCTTACTACTACGAAAAATGCATGAAGGCGACAAAAGGTGTATACACTATCGCATCATCACCAGAATCAGCCAGTTCATTAATGGCATTTTTTCGATCGCTCTATGAGCGTAATAATCTCACCACTATCACGCCGAGTTCCACATTAAAAATTCCTACTATTACTCATCAAATATGGGTAGGCAATGTATTTCCTAAAAAGTTTCACGCATGGCGCAACAGCTGGCTACACCACCATCCAACATGGACACATATTTTCTGGACCGACAATCCAATCAACTACGGTCTGGGAACCCTAGTAGAAGATATTGCTACGCTAAAAACTAGCCTCTCTCAAGGTACCTATGCAGGACAATCTATTGTTGTTGATATCAAGCATCTCGACTTGTACAATCAAAAATATTATGACACAACAATAAACCTTGGCGAAAAAACAGACATCCTCAGATATGAAATCGTGTATATGTTAGGCGGCGTTTATCTTGATATCGATTTTGAATGTTTTAAACCACTCGACCTACTGCACTACTGTTATGATTTTTACACTGGCATTCAACCACTGGACGAAACACTAGCCCTGGGCGCTGCACTCTTTGCAGGACCTCCTGATCATCCCATACTAAAAAAATGCGTAGAAACTATACCTACTAACCAACAGCACAAAAATATTATTGAACGCACCGGCCCGGTACATTTTACGCGAGCATTTCGCGCCGTGGCTGCCGATTGTCCCGGCACAACTATTGCGTTTCCAGCACGGTACTTTTATCCGGTTGGCTTACGCTATGGTGCACCTGACCCCAAAAATATTCTTTCCTTACTTAAGCCAGAATCATTTGCTGTGCATCACTGGGCAGGTAGCTGGGTGAATATTAAGTGGTTTTTTAAAAAATAACGTATTTTTTTTAGTTTGCTTATTTTGGACATCTGACTTAAAATCGTCCGTGCAATCTGCACGCATTTTAAATAATTTTGCTTAAATGGTTTGTAAAAGTGAACAGACCCTCCGCCGTCTTCCCTGACCGCGTCCGCCATAGCTCGAAGAGCGACGGCTGGAAGGTAGTGAGTGAAACGAGCGAACTTGAAGGGTCTTTGAAGACAACAATAGTAACTGGATTAAAAGCAAGTAGCTTGTTAGAATACAAACCCTTCAAGTTCGTCCTCATAAATTCGGACTGCCCTCAGGGACGACGGCGAGGAGAAAAGTTTAAGATATAAAAGAGGCTCAACTATAAGGAGATGCTATGTGTTATAATTATATAAAAAAAATCTTACTCGGTATTCTCTTTACACAATGTTCAGTTACGTTTCCTTTAACATTAAACCGCATGATTGTCGCAACAGACGCAAATCCACGGTATCTTGAATTTTGGCCTATCGTTGCCAAAACCTGCAAGCAGGTCTTGGGCATGCAACCTACTTTAGCTTTGATAGCTGACAAAAGCGTGGTGGTAGATGAATCCTTAGGTGATGTAATACGCTTTGAACCACTTCCTGGTATTTCAACGGCCTTTCAAGCACAAGTCATACGCTTATTATTACCAGCTTATTTTGAAGAAGAAGTTTCAATGCTGTGGGACATTGATGCATTCCCGCTCACTAAAGATTATTTTTTCGATTCAATAGTCGATATTCCTGAAGACAAGTTTGTCATCTATCGCGATAAGGCTTATCCATGGGAAACATTGCGCTATCATTTATGGCCTGTTGCGGCAAAAGGGAAAGTGTTTAAAGAAGTATTCAACATGCAAAGCGTTGCAGACATTCCTCGTATTATTAAAGAATGGGCTCAGCTCGATTATGGTTGGAGTAGCGATGAACGTATTTTGTATAATTACGCCAATGAATTTGAAAAGAATACTAACAGACTAGTGAAGCTTGGCCACGCAATAGAACGCCGCATCTATCGAGAAAACTTTATGCTCTACGATGTTAACCTACTAAAAAAAGGTTACTATATCGATTGCCACAGCTTAAGACCTTATAGCACGTATAAAAAAGAGATCGATACGTTACTGAATCACATTGGCGTTGATGTAAGCGACCAAACCACGAACCACTACACCACACTACTCAAAATCCTTACCATCGTTCTGATGTATGCATTATTTTTTGGTGCTCTCTGGATCCTCTTTTTTTACTATCCTCCCGTACTACAAGAATCGATGAAATACGCCCTCCCGCTTTGCTTTTTATACGGCATCAATGCCCTCAACAAAGGTTATCTATTAAAAGCATCCCTCAACCACCACACATCGTTATTCAGTAAAATTCTTATGCTTGTGGATACCAATTGGTTTGGCATGGTGATTGTCGCATTATTCCTAGGCCTTATTTTTACCGTATTCAACACTATAGTTCTGGCTAATACAAAAGTAAGCAATAGTCTCTCGTTTATTTTTGGCAGCATGATTGGCTTATTAGCAAGCGATGCATACCGTATATTACAAAAAAAATTACCGTGCATGAGCTCAGTATGGGCGGACTTTGATGCTCCAGGAACCTATCTGCCATGGCTTAACGCTATCACTGCCAACATCATGAGCTACATTGCTCTGACTTGCATGATTATGTTGTTATGCAGCATTATCCATTATGCGTCGTATTATTGGCGTACAACGCCACGGGGTATTATTGTATTGTTAGCGGGCACTGGCAGTATTGTAATGTATATAACAACCATTATCTATGTACCTTTTTGGATACTTTCCAGCATTGCGATTACTCTAACAATTATTGTCGCAAGCGTATTTATAAAAGAATTCACGTATAACACAATACCATGCATCTCGGCTCTGTTTATGATCAGCCAGGGAATTGCCCATATCTGTAGTATTGCAAATCCTATTGCTATTAGAGGAAACATACTCGCCATGATGATCATTGCTTGCATAGCATTCATCATGTGGGCAAAACGATTGCTCATTCAAAAAAATAATAAATCTATTATGGTATCAATAGAATTTTTTTAGAGATTACAAGGAGAGTACATGAAACCTGTAACAAGCAGTGTGATTATTTGTACACGCAACAGACTACCCGATATGCTTATCTGTCTAGAATCGCTGCGCACACAAACAGTTGCTCCTACGGAACTTATTGTAGTCGATAGCAGCACCGTGCCACTAGATAAAGAACAATCATTTAATGTTATTTTTACTCCCGCAAATTTTCCAAACAGCAGATTAGTCTACCAACACACAAAACCTGGCTTACCCTATCAGCGTAACGTTGGCACGTCGCTCGCCAAACAACAGGTTGTATACTTTTTTGATGACGACGTTATTTTGCAACCAGACTATCTAGAACATATGAATAACACTTTTACCAAATATCCTCATTATGCCGGCGGCATGGGTGACGTCACCAACATTTCATCAAAAAAAATAGTGTACAATTGGGTCAAGGCTCTTTTTGGTTTACAACGAGACTATGCTTCGGGAAAATTTAATGCATCAGGATTGCCAACCCATCCGTATGGCATGAAGCATTTTATGGATGTGGAAGTTCTAGGTGGCTGCTGCATGGCATACCGCAGGGCAGCATTTGCATTAGAATCATTTGACGAAAATCTTGGCGGCTACGCGTTTATGGAAGATTGCGATTTTTCTCGTCGCGTTTCCTACCGAGCACCGCTTTTTTATAATCCGTTAGCTAAAATGCAACATATGGTCAGCCCCTTGGCACGTGACCGTGTTGTTGATACACGAGCAATGTATATCAAAAATTATCATTATCTTTTTTATAAAAATTTTTATCCTCGAAATCGATTAAAACTTTTAGCATTCTATTGGAGCATTATAGGATTATTTGTAGAAGCAATAGCACTACGCAATATGAACTATATCAAAGGGTACCTAAAAGGGTTAAGAGAATGCCATGCTAACAATAGACAAAGAACGCCAAAAACAATCGTTTAAACAAAAAATAACTGCCACGCTTGCACAATTTTTGCCCATTATTGTTATCAAAAACTTTTTAATTTATTCTGCAGGCTCAATTATTTTGCGCAGCATTTCCATGGTGATGACACCTTTTACGCTGGCAATGTTGAGCCCTAGCGATTATGGATTTTTATCCATGATGACCAGCTTTAATAATATTCTGGTAATCTTTAGTGGCTTTGGCTTACGGCAAGTTTTTTATTTAGAATTTTTCCATTGCGATAGTTCACAGCGTCACACCATGGTCAACACCATTATCGTTATCTATCTCATGCTTGCCATCCCGCTTTTTTGTTTATTGCTTTATAATGCCCCACTCATCAACACATATTGCTTTATGGGCAATGCAAACACAACACTGATCTCCATTATGTTACTCTATTGCTTTATGTATTTTTTTGCAGAACTTTTTTATCAAGTTCTCCAATATCAAACCAAAGCCCTACATCTGACCACCCTGCAAACAATTGTCGCGTTACTCACCATTACCGCCAATCTTACGTTTCTCTACGTTCTTGGTTGGGGTGTGTACGGCATGATGATCGGCTATACGTTGGGCATAGCCACTGCCTGCTTGGTTGGACTACATGCTTATCTACACAAAAAAAGCTTCAAGTTTTTTAATATCGCTCGCAGCCTTAAACAAGGTTCTTACTACCTCAAACTTGGATTACCATTCATTCCCAGCGTACTTTTTGGCTGGGTTTTGGCTTCGGGCGACCGCTGGGTTTTGGCACGCTATGGCACCATGCACGATGTTGGCATTTATTCACTTGCCGATATGTTTGGATCACTCTACCAAGTTTTTATTTTATATCCCATGAGCGGATCCTACCTACCCTACTTATTTCAGAAATTTGCAGAAAACAAACACGATGTAGCGCACATTGAACAGTGGAACAAAAAAGTTATGTACATCAGCATGGTTGTAGCGCTTGTGCTCATTTCCATTGGATTTTTTATCTGCAGACCTATTATCTATTGGCTCCTGCCCATGAAATATCACGAAGCCATCAACTACATTTGGTTCATTCTTGTTGGGCATGTTTTTTTAATGGGATCGTATTTTGCTTCAGCACTCATACAATTTCACAAAAAGACGACGTATCTTGTCTTTGCCTTATGTGTACCTGCAGTACTTAACATTGTCCTTAATATTTTATTAATCCCGTATTTTGCTATTTACGGCTGCGTTGTGGCAACCGTCATCGCCTATATTTGCTATTTTTTGCTCACCTTATGGTATAACGCCAAACTCAATTCATAAAAAAAGCCTTTGATCCCGCACTTTATTACTTTGAATTATTTTAAAAATAAATCTATTGATTTTCAAATAGAAAATATTATATGCTAGAACTAAGCCTAAAATCTTGTAGTCGAGTTACATGGTAACTCCAAGGTTCACAGCACGCCAATGATAAAAAATAGAGGGAAAAATATGTATAAGAATATTAAACAAATGAGCTTGGTGTTTATTCTTGCATTAGTAGGTTTCAGTAACAATGCTGTAGCAAGCCAAGGCAAACCGGCCAAATCAGTTGCCGCAATCATAACAGACATCGAAAAAAGCCTACAAAGATATGCGGACAGCTATAAAAATCCTTTGACTCGCAGCCAATTCCAAGACCTTTTTTACAGCGAACCAAATGGCCTCATACAACAATTTAACATTTTTATTGATACAATAGCCGATAGCTCACAGTCATTTAACGTTGTTAATAGAATGCAAGAATTATTATACCAAACAAGAGATGCCTTAGAAAATCACATAAAACAGCAATCACAAAAAGAACAGGGCGCATTGAATAAGAAAAACGGATGGGCCGATTCTATTCGAAAAGCAATTCTTAAAATCGATGAAAAAATATTTGGTAAATTAGACCTTTCAGCACTAGGCAATGCCCAACCTGCAAAAAAAGAAGCTGAAGAAATAAATCCGTATGCTTTATTAGGTGTTTCTAAAAAAGCTACTCCGTACCAAATATTAGGCGTGAATCCAAATGCTAGCAAATCAGAAATACGATCAGCGTATCGAAAGCTAGCGTTGCAATGGCATCCAGATAAAAATCCTGATGATGCAGATGGTGCTACAGCAGTATTTCAAATACTCGAAGATGCTTACAGTAAATTAAAATAAAACCCGCAAACAATGTTTACCATGGGGAGTTATTATTAACTCCCCATTATTCATACAGGCCCACGCATTCATTTCCAACAATTTCTTCTTCTTTTACAATTTTGGTTGCGCATCCATAAAAAATATGGTGCATTAGTCTACACGCTCCGTGTAGACCAAAAATCAATCAAAGGAAATCGAAAATGTTATCCCTCACCGCAAAGCCAACCGCTAAAAATCTCTCATATCTTTTTATAGTCGCTCTCATATTAAGAGCCGCGACCTTCTTTTTTTATGTTCAACATGAAGAACGTTACAAGCAAGCCGATAGCATGGATTATCATAATTCAGCTCTAGCCGTAGGCTTGGGTAAGGGAATGACCAATCTCAACAACAAACAACCAATATTTTGGCGCACGCCAGGTTATCCACTATTCTTGAGCAATTTTTATAAACAATGTGGCATACGCCATGGTGGATTTACTGAAAATATGCCCGCACAAAAAGCTGCGATCTGGGTTCAACTCATTCTCTGCTCAGTCATCCCTATTATTGTTTTTTTTCTTGCGCTCTCGTTGACCAGTATACTCAGTATTGCTTGGATAACTGCATGGATTTCTGTTATCCATCTTGGCCTTATATTGTCGAGCACCTTTCTGCTCACCGAAGGCATCACGCTCATATTTTTCTATTTATTTTTATTATTTTTTTATAAAAGCTTTACCTGTTATGGTCAAACATTAATATCTGACCATCGGTGGAAACTCCATATAATTCTCGCTGCGGTCATGCTGGCTATTGCAACCTGGATACGCCCCATGGGAATATTTGTCAGCATGGTAGCCATGCTCTTACTTGCTATTATCGCTCATGATAGTTGGTGGACTAAGACAAAAAAAATTACCTTATTTATGCTCATCTTTTTTGGCCTGCTTTCCCCATGGTATATACGTAACTATCAATTGACCGGAAAACCATTTTTCTGCCCTATGTTTGGTATCTATCTCAATGCTTTTGTTGCACCAAAAATTTTGCGCGAACTCCACAACATCCCACTGGAGAAAACTTGGAATTACATGCAACAAGTTGCTAATAAACAGGCGATACAAGAACTTGCCAAGGCACAAGCAAAAGGCAAAATATTATGTCCTGATACTGCTGCTGGATGCGTTGCTTGGCCTATTGTACTTGACCATCCCTGGATTACTTTTAAAGTGTGGATGCCCGAAGTGCTCAAATCGACGCTCGATCTTTATTCAAGCCAACTCGTCTCATTTGCCAACAACTCATTCACGTGGGATCCACTTGAAGAATTTCTAAGCGAGAAAGTTGCACTCTGCCTCTATAAACAAAAAATGCCACTGTGGATGCGCCTGATCTGCTGGACTGAATTTTTATTTTCCATAGCCCTATGGATTTCGCTCTTCATGGGCATCTGGTTATTCCTCGTTAAATCACTATGGCTCCGTTTTAATGTTTCTGATGACATCAAAACGCAAGCCGCTCTATGGTTCAAACTCCTTTTTATGATTGGAGCTGTGATGTTTATGACTGGTGGATTTGGCTATGCACGACTCCGACTTCCGGTTGAGCCATTGATGATTATATTAGCACTCAGTTTCTGGCACTATCATGTTATACATGTTCGGACCAAAAACTAACATCCTATCAAAAAAATTTGGGAAGGAGAGAGCCACGTGCCCCCCTTCCCAATTATCTAACAATTACATTGCTTATTATTACAGCAATCTATCAAGCATGAACATACGCTGTTACAAGCGCAAAAGCATTACCAACACCGCCTACAGCAAGAAAGCCATTAGGTCCTGTATTACCAAGGTTTGATGCTGACATATTTGCATCCAACAAAGCCTGTCCATTAGCAACTGTAGGAAAATTAATAAATTGCTGCAAAGCGTTAACCAACTGAACCACGCCACCGGCATTAAAGAAAATGGCATTGCCAGGATTTTGCGCTACCGGAATAGCTCCTTGCGCTGCAGATACTGCCGCACTTTGGGCTGGCGACATTGGCGTCGGCTGAGGTCCTACATATGCTATGAGTGGAGTCAAAACGTTAACACCACCTACAGCGAGAAAACCTCCAGGACCCGTGTTGCCAAGGTTTGATGCTGACATATTTGCATCCAACAAAGCCTGTCCGTTAGCAACTGTAGGAGAATTAATAAATTGCTGCAAAGCGTTAACCAACTGAACCACGCCACCGGCATTAAAGAAAATGGCATTGCCAGGATTTTGCGCTACCGGAATAGCTCCTTGCGCTGCAGATACTGCCGCACTTTGAGCTGGGGTTAATGATGGTTGTGTTGGCACTGGTTGTGGTGGCGTCGGTTGAGCAGCCTGAAGAGCCGCAATAATACCATCTTGTAATTCTCTGATGGTTCTTTTACTATCCTCAAACCCAATATCGTAGAAATCAAGGTTAAGTAAATTAGGCAATTTTTGGATAATATTCTTACACTGCCCGATATGCGCTTGTTGTGATGCGTACGTATTAGCCTGTTGAGCTAAGGCTTGGCTACCAGCTATCCCAGAAGTTATATAATGATTGAGTTCAAATAAGGTGTTGTCATCGTTGATATTACTATAACTAAGCTTTCTATACCATGCTGCATTTGGGTTAACAGCAACCAAGCTACAACTATCATTATTGAGTTCATCTATGCTTGAAAAACTATACGCACCTGAATATACAAAATCATCAGCAAATAAAAGCCCTGGATATCCAGCAAGATTATGCAATGCGGCTTGGTCGGTAAACAAAACGAGTCTCTTGTTGCTATTGATCATGTCTTGTATCGTTGGCCACGGCTGTTGTGTGCTTTGTGCAAGCGCATACTGCATGATGCCTGTTTGATCAAGTGCTTGGAGGAATGTTTGTTGCATCTGAGTGAGATCAAATATGTTTAAGAATAACGTAATGACGGCATCACGATTGTCATCCAAATATTTTTTTATGGTAGCCAACGCATAGGTAAGTGGTTGATTAGTTAAATCGAAAGTCCACTGTTTACTTTTTATTTGATCTATGACGGGACTTAAAACAACTCTCAAATCACTTGGTATACTATTATTAATCGCGTTATTAATTTCGCTGTCTTGCAAAATATGAGCCGCCCATGGAACACAGACTCCACCAAATGCTACAGGATGAACCGGTACTTTAAATACCCTGAGGCCATCGTGAAGTTGTTCTGCTAAACTATTATTTTGATCAGCAACAAGATTGCTATAGGCGAGTGTGCTGCCGTTAAAAGGATTTTGTACTCCAAATGCTTTTTTTGTTGTTGATGTTGCGTTGTGAACCTTGATGTGTGCCACTTGGTTATACCGCAAACCAAGTGCGCGCGAATCGCTGGCCATTGGTGTGGTAGGCACTGCCATATTCCGATCTATTACAAGCACACCATCTACAAATTTCATAAGGCCTTCTAGCGTGGGGACAAGCGTAACACCAACGATTGCATTGCCAACCGAAACAGCCACATGTTCAAGATCACTAGCAACGGTGACTACCGTATTATAGATGGTATTAACTATATCACTAAAAAAACTTGCTTGTACTTGCCCGCACATCAAGATGCAAGCGGCTAATACATAATATTTGACCTTCATAAAAAATCTCCTTTTAAATAAGTGTTTTAAGATAAACCCCTAAAGAATGCACGTGACTGTAGGCAGATATTTTATGCCTGCACTTTAGTTTTACCTTGAGTCACATTGATATTGCAACAATATATAATTTTAACGTGAGTTCGGTCTAAGAAATGTATAAAAGAATGATATGATATCCCGCTCACCCTGAGTGTTTCGAGCGATTTTTAGCGAGAAATGTAACGAATGGGTAGTGGGAAAATTGGCTCTCGATTGTTAATTTTTTTAGGTCCGACCCTTCGATACACCGCTCTACGAGCGGCACTCAGGGCGAGCGGACCTAAGTTTCTATTGTCATTAGACGAAATTTTTAAGGGGTCTTACGTCGAACTCACGTAATTTTATAGATTAAATTTGCAAATAAGACCCCTTTTGACACTACTCACAAACCCCTTTATTCTATTAATATAATTTTCCAAGAAAAAATCGATACCATAAGGGTTTTTTATGAATAAGCTTTATGCGCCATGGCGTGCTGATTACACTGTAGAAGTCGACGGCAAGGATCATAAAACACCAAAAAATACTTGTGTCTTCTGTCAGAACTTCAGTGAAAGCTGGGATGAGCACCATTTCATTCTTAGACGCTTTGAGCATGTTACCGTAATGCTTAACCTATACCCTTATAACGCAGGTCATTTGCTCATATTGCCGTTAGATCATAAAGCAGACCTTAATACGCTTTCACGTGACGCACGTATCGAGCTCATGGAAGTCACCAACCACAGCATTGAGATTGTTAAAAAAACCTTACACTGCCACGGTGTTAATGTTGGCCTTAATTTAGGAAAAGCAGCCGGAGCTGGCATACCAAGCCATCTACATATGCATGTTTTACCACGTTTCAATGGGGATACTAACTTTTTGCCGACCTTGGCACAGACTAAAGTTGTATCATTTGATTTGCGAGCCTTATTTGAAAAACTAAAACCAGAGTTTAACATTATAACATTGTAAAGGAATACATCATGACTACCAAAACAACACTAGTACTCGGCACCCTTATGGCATGCACACCACATGCAATCTTTTCGATGAAAGATTTAACAAGTAGTTCTCCTCAACCAAGCTCGTCCGCATCAGCTTCACTTGCCTCACCAAAACCAACTTCCGTTACTACAGAAACTTTGGCAGCACTCTTAATACAAACGCCTCCACCATTACCATCTCCATCAGCTTCTTCAGCTGCTGCTAGTTCATCATCATCTTCTTCATCTTCTTCTTCTTTTTCAGCTCCATCTAGCTCATTAAGTTCATCTTCCTCTGCTGCTTGCGCAGCAGCCGCTCCAACTGGCACTGGCGTCACCTCTGTCACACCAACAACCCCAGGCTTTTTTGGAAAAATCGGACAAGGTTTATACGCTGGCGGTGCAAGTCTAGTTAATTTATTTTCTAGGACCACAACAAACGCCGTGAGTAGTTTGTCTGGTGCCGCAACTTCTGGCGTTATTGACAAGGGAGAAAAGGCCGCAAAAAACGTAGTTGACCACACCGGAAAACACATTAATAACACTATCAGAACATTAACTGGCGCTATCATATTAACCACTGCAACGACTGCCTGCAGTTGCTATGCATGCAATATACAAGCTACCTGCATTCCTTGCATAGTTGGCTGCTCCCTCCTTATCGCTCCAGAAGAAACTGCTAAATGCGGCAAAAGATCGATTAAATATATATCAAATGCTCTACGAGGTAGAGAAAAGGGATGGGAAGTAATTCCTTCCGCTGTCAGTATGTCAAAATCTGAAGAGAAAAAAGACTAAATAATAGGCCTTATAAGGTATTCAATACTTATTGAATACCTTGACCAGCTTAATCATTTTTTACTACAGTAAATATGACCGAAACCATAAAAACAAGGACTATCATGACCTTTAAAAAAATATTCTTAGCGGTACTTTTTTTGCTCTCAATGAATAATCCATCAACCGCTAAGGGCGATTTGCAAAAAACCTTAGCAATGATTTCAATATATGGTGGAGCAACAACAACGTTCATAGTAGGACTGAATGAAGAAAGAGAAAGCAATAAAATAATTACCTATGCACTCGACCCTAACACAAGAGAACTAGCGGAAAAAAAAGGACAAGAATTAAAAACGCATGGACGCTTGCTTATGGCAATCGGCGCAGCCGTAATCATTTTGGCAGAAGTTGCAGCTTTCGCTGCAAAAAAGTAACGCATACATAACCCACAATTTCAAAATAATTACGCCACACAAAGGAAAACCATGCTTTCAAAAAAAATGACTACACTTTTCATAATTACTCTTTGCATACCAACCATTACTAGGCCTATGCTTAACAGTCTTTTTGGCGCAAAAGAAGAAAAACAAGCTCTCATTACTATCGGATTTGACAAAGAAACGTCACAAACCGTAAACAAGTTAAGCGGCAATATTTCAGAACTCAACGGCAACATTGCCGCACTGAGAGTCGAAATACCTGCAGTTGCAGCGTTCTTGGTAGAAAATTGTGAAAAATATACTGTTACCTGTGTTGCAGCAAGTGGGCTCATACTTTCAACCACAGGTTGCGCTTTTTCTGGCTGTACACCAGCAACAATAGGATGCTCAGCATTCAACGCAGCACTACTTTTACATCCAAAAGAAACACGCTCCTGCATTAACGAAACTCTTTCATTAGCACGAGCAATTATTCGTAAAAAAGCTGCAGCCGTTCCATCGGCTCCTGCAATGTCACGTGCTGCCGAAGAAAAAAAAGGCGATTAAATTCATTTTTCTATGACATTTTCAGGGCAACCATACTTATCGTATGGTTGCCCTATTTTTTTGTCCTTCATACCCTTGCAATACAAAATGAATAAGAGTAGATTCGCTTGTAGAACTTCCCGCGCTATATGAGAGAAGACCTAAAAAAATAGGAGTGCGTATGATGCATGCCATCGCTAAAACTCTTGTATCTCTAGCACTCTGCACGCTCAGCACATGGAGCACTCAAGCTTCACAACCACCAATGAAAAATTCTTCAGATTATAAAGGTCATGCACGTCACATCAGTATGGAAATCAAAATTTCCCATGATTCAATGAAAGAATTTGTGAGAAAATTTCACCACAGTCCTATCGATGAAAAACCCGCCGATGTTGTTATAGAAATTCCAACTGAACGAAACGAATATCCCCAGCCTATCCATGTCAATTTAATATTACCCCCAAACATAGCTCAGCGCATCACTGGTGCAGGCATTTTTTTAATAGCCACACATTCCTGTCTAGAAGAAGGACCTTCACTAGAAAATAGCACACGATGTATTACCGGATGTGCCAACATGGCACCAGAAATGACCAGCTCTCTCTTTAAGTACTTGTTGGCGAAATGTTTTTGTTGTAGTAAAATTAAAAGACAATGAAAAAGCCTTTCTACAAACAACAATCAGGAGGTTGCAAGATGTCCCGCTTCTCAAAAATATCGTTGGCAACAGTAGTCATAATTACACTGATTGTTAATGATATGAAAACAATGGACGGTGTAATAATTGATTATACGCCTAAAAGCCGACAGGAAGAACTTCAAACTGTCGCCGACGCAAGAGAAAGAGAAACTCTGTTTAAACAGGAACTTGCGCAACAAATAAAAACCGACAGCCAAGCCCAAAAAAAACAATTGTCAGATGACCACAGATCTCTTTCAGAAGTTATTTTGCGTAAAAATGACGAATTTAACCGTAAAGCAGAGAAACTAATCTCCCAACGATTAGAAGAAATGCAAAAAAAAACAGACGTAACTCTTGAAATTATAGAAAAAAAAAGTGAAGCACATATACAACAATTACTGAATAACCATAAAGCTCTTTCAGAAAGATTGTCTCATCAAGGTGATGCTTGTGAAAAAACATTAGAGACCTTAATCGTCAGACGTTTACAGCTAATACAAGATACGACCAATCAAATACTACAAAAGCATGATACCAAAAGAGAACGTCTTGAAAGCGACTATAAAGATGCATCAGCTCATTTGGCCATCCAAAGTAAAAATGCTCATCTTATGCTACAAACAATGAATGCCGAACGGTTGCAAGAAATGCAAGAATTAATAAATAAAGGCCTGGAATCCCATAAAACTTTCCAAGACAATCTCTTAATTTCTCTGCAAACACTCAACGATAAACACAAGGCAATAGACATGTTAACACAACAAGTAACATCTATGGCTCAAGAAATAACAGACCTAAAGAAGGCATCGTCATGCTCTCTGTTCAAGCAGTTATTGGCGAAATGCTTTTGTTGTGGTAAAAATAAAGAACAATAATTCAGTTACAACAACAATAAAAATTCAGGGAAAAGCATGTTGCGCGCTCATAAAAAAATATTCCTCGTTTCATTGATTATCACAACACTAAGCATTCATTCACTACAAGCAATGCAACAAAATTCACAAAATAGTACGAACAGCGCTACCAATAGTGCCTTAGAAAAAAGATTATGTGCTATCGAAAACCAATTAACTGATTTAAATCTAGCTGCCGTAAATGGTTTAAAAGCACTTGTAATCGTTCATAAAAAAACACAACACCAAAATGAAGCTTTAACCAAAGAAATAGAAGCCATGAAGCTCGAACAACAAGGTCTTCATTATGATACGACATGTGCGCATTTAGGATTTGGTACAGCTCTGTATGCCATTGGACAAAACGCACCATGCTGCTTTGTTATGGCTACAGGATTGCAATGCACCGGAAGCCTTTTGCGATGGCGCGCGACTCATAATGCCGTAGAAATTCGTAGAGCAATACCTACTGTGCCTGCTATGGATCGTAACGAAGAACATAAAGATTAATTAAAACCACTCATTATCAGAGAAAAAAAACATGCTACATAGTTACAGAACAGTTCTGCTCGCTCTTCCCTTATTCATGCACCTGACAACAGTCGATGCATCAGAAACTCCTGCATTAAAAGGGCAAGGAAATTTTGCTGCTTTCAGCTTCAAACCAACCCCATGTGGTAATTTTTCCAGCTTTAGTTTTAAATCAACCCCACCAACACCTCCTGTCCTTGAAAGCCTTGGGCAAGGGGGAGGCATGACAAAAATACAAAATACCTCTGCCACAAAGTATAATGATCCACTTGGTTGCCTATGCGCTGGTACCTATGGGGCAACTTCAGCCATAATCTGCAGTTGCTGTGGTCTCAACAACCCCTGCACACCTTTTGCTCTGATAGCATGCAGCATGCTCCTTGCAGAATCAAAAGCCAACCTGCGTAACGGCACCTGTAAAAAAATGATACCTAACACCTGCTACTTTCTTTTATTTGAAGAAGTTATTGATAGTCTTGCAGTACCAAACAATCCAACCATGAAGCGTGATTAACTATGAAATCAATTGAAATTCGTCAAAAATTTTTCGACTTTTTTATCCAACGAAACCACGAAAAAGTAGCCAGCTCCTCACTCATTCCTGCGCACAATCCAACATTACTTTTTACTAATGCAGGCATGAATCAATTTACTGATGTGTTTCTTGGGCTTGAAAAACGAAGCTACACCCGCGCTACTTCCATTCAAAAATGTGTGCGCGCTGGCGGCAAACATAACGATTTGGAAAACGTTGGCTTTACCAAACGCCACCTTACCTTTTTTGAAATGATGGGCAACTTCTCATTCGGCGATTACTTTAAAAAAGATGCTATTCCTTTTGCGTGGGATTTTTTAACCAAAGAAATGAATTTACCAGAAGAAAAACTCCATATCACCGTGTATAAAACCGATGACGAAGCGTACGACATTTGGCACAAAACTATTGGCATTCCAACAGAAAGAATGCATCGCCTTGGTGAAAAAGAAAACTTCTGGCAAATGGGTGACACTGGCCCTTGCGGTCCATGCACCGAAATTCATTTAGACCGTGGCCAAGATCCAAGCTGCCCAGATCCAAAAAACTGTGGCCCCGCATGTGATTGCGATAGGTTTTTGGAAATTTGGAACTTAGTGTTCATGCAATTTGACCGACAACCAGATGGCACCGACAAACCGCTTAAACAAACGGGTGTTGACACCGGCATGGGCCTGGAACGTTTATGTACCTTAGTACAAAATAAAGATTCTGTTTTTGAGACTGATCTTTTTGCCAACACTATGGCAAAAATAGAAGAAATGAGTAGCAAAAAATATGCCGAGCAACCACCACACCTCAAAGGTGCATTTAATGTGCTTGCTGACCATAGTAGATCAG
The DNA here is from genome assembly GCA_026389015.1 of Candidatus Dependentiae bacterium. Lineage (NCBI taxonomy): Bacteria > Candidatus Babelota bacterium. The sequence goes on from JAPLIR010000020.1 coordinate 57,778, forward strand.
CCACTATGCTGATTGCCGATGGCTGCGCTCCTTCAAATGATGGTCGCGGCTATGTATTGCGTAAAATCATTCGCCGTGCTGCATTATTTGCTCAAAAATTAACGGTAAATGAATCGCTGTTTCCTGAATTATCCAAAGTGGTTGTCCAAGACATGGGCGCAATCTACCCTGATCTTAAAAATCAACAAGAACTCGTCTACAAAGTTTTAGATAGCGAAGTTAAAAAATTTGCTACCAACCTTGTACGCGGCCAAGGGATTTTAGAAAAATACTTTAAAGAAAACAATGTCGAAAAAATAATCAACGGACAACAAACCTTTAAATTATACGACACCTTTGGGTTCCCCGTAGAATTGATTAAGGTTATTGCTCAAGAACGTGGTTTTATCGTCGACACCGTGGGCTTTGAAACCGAAATGGCAAAACAACAAGAGCAATCAAACAAAGGTGCTACCGAGCAACTCCATGTTGACCTTGATGAATCAATTACTACCGAATTCACTGGTTACAAAGAACTACAAACAACCTCAGAAATTATTGCCTTAGTCCAGGACGGAAAAGTAGTTCACGCAGTACTTGCTGGGACCACCTGCTATGTCATCGCCAAAAAATCGCCCTTCTTTATTGTTGGCGGCGGTCAAGTGCCTGACCAAGGCTGGCTGGAAATCGAGGGAGTACGAGTACCACTAACCGAAGTTCGCTACATTAACACTGCTATTGCAGCAAAAATTGTCGCGCAACACAACATGCACATCGGCGACGCCGTAACTTCAATCGTCAATGAACCATTGCGCGTTGCTGCCATGAAAAACCACACTGCAACCCACATGCTGCAATCAGCACTTATTGAACTTTTTGGCAACCAAATCAAGCAAGCTGGTTCGTTAGTACATCCTGATTATCTACGTTTTGATTTTTCATATCACGATAACTTAAGCGCTGAAGATATTCACAACGTCGAAGAGTTAGTGAATAAAAAAATCAGAGAAAATATTCTCCTTAACGTGCAGTACATGACTCTTAAAGAAGCACAAGCTCGTGGCGCGCTCGCATTCTTTGGCGATAAATATAAACCAGAAAACGTTCGTATGGTTGAAATTCCAAACTTTTCAACCGAACTGTGTGGCGGCACCCATGTGCATGCAACAGGCGACATTGGCACCTTTAAAATCACTGAAGTAACCTCGCCTGCCGCTGGCCAACGAAGAATTTTTGCTGTCACTGGACACAAGGCCATCGAACTGTTTCAAGAAACATTTGATATCACCAAAAAGCTCTGCCAAGAGTTTAAGATTAAACGTGAAGAGATTGTTGATACCGTAGAAAAACAGGCTTCTTTTATTAAAACACTGCAATCAGAAATCAAACAATTCAAAAAACAAGCATGGAAATCTCAACTCCCAATCTGGCTTGAAGCAGTGACAAAGATTGGTAATATTCCGTACTTATTTTTAACACTTAAAGATTTTGCTGCGGAAGATTTACGCGACGTAGCAAGCCATCTCGGCAACAAAAAACCAGGCTTTTATTTTTTAATCAGTACTATTGACGACCGTATCACCTTCTTGTGTACACTGTCATCTGAGTTTGCAAGCATGGTAAATTTAAAAGATTTTGCCACATGGTTAAAAGATAACCACCAATTGCGAGGCGGAGGCAATACCAATTCGTTGCAAGGCGGCGGTGTCAAATTTGATAGCAATTTAGAAACAGCTATTTCTGAATGGTTATCACATAATCAGAAATAATTAAAAAGGATTTTCATGACTAGAACACATACCAACAAAAGAACATTTTTCGCAACTATCGCCGTCACCATCATACTCAATACTTATGCATTGCAAGCAATGGAAGATCAGACAGCACAACTTTTAGATAATCATGATAATATAGATTCTGAGATTTTAATTGTCTGTGCAAATCAAACCAAAAAAGATCATGCCTATCATCTTGCGATCTGCAATAAGCTTGCCGCACTACAAAATAGCGTACAGACAAATGTCAGTGACATACAGAGCAGCTATCAACTCAGTTGCATCTTGGCAATGAGTGGTACTACATTAACAGGATATAGCATCTTGGCATGCACTCCCGTATTATATAACCCATGCATAGGAGTACTAACAGCCGTTGCCGGTTGCTGTGCATGTACAGGAGCAATAAAATGCTACTGCAATGGCCGAAGGGCAGCCAAACAACTTATTACTGATAGCACTGATGAACCAACGCTAGGAATTTTATCATGGTATACACCTATAAAAAAATATTCTTAGCCACCCTCACAACAATCTTTCTTAGTCCCTATATACTCAAAGCCATGGATGAACCATTCTTAGATTCATCATCAATCACTTTATCAGATGATGAGAATGAATCTGAAAATATAGGGCACAGCCTATTACCAGAGCAAGAGATGAACGTAATAAGACCCGGAGCTGGCGCTGCCGCTACAGCACATCAATCATCAAACAATACTTTACGCACTATACATAACAACTCATACATACCACCTCAGCTACGTGTAGAGGAAAAACATACAGAAAATAGCCTACAAGCCATGACGCATGCTCACCCTATAGAGCCTCAGCAACATTTAGGTGAAGCTCATGCTGATTACATGCTGAATGCTCCATTTTCTGATGTATCATCGGCACCAAGCACCGATCATCCAATAATAAATTATGTGCACGGAGTCTTGCAAAATACCTCAGCAAGACATGAACGCGCCATGCAAATGGAGCGAATTTTAACGCGTCAACATATCGATATTTCAAACACAATACTTGAAGCCAGAATAAAAGAAGTAAATGAAGCTGTCATAGAACTACAACGCAGACGAAGAAAAGCGGGTACTGCAGCTTGCATTGCCTCGCTAGGTGCACAGATGGTAACAGGCGGCTTTAGTTTAGCAATAACTCAGGCAGCACCATGGTGCGCCTGCAATGTAATCTGCCCCATAAGTGCAGGGGTTCCCTTAGCAATTGGTGCAAGTGCATGCTACTATATTCAGCAAAAAAAAATGGATACTATCATACAAAAATTAGCTACACCAACAGCGACACCAGATAGACTTTCTATGCAATAATCTATTAAAAAGGAACTTAATGTCCAAGCTCAATTCATATATAACGCATACACTATGCATATTTTTTTTCACCTTTCAAGTTTACGCTGATCTGCATCAAAACCCTGCCACCTTTATTTTAATGATCCCGCTTTACAACGAAACAAATATAGAACGCCAACAAGAATATAAAACCTGCCTCGAGCGCAATTTACATCACCCTGCGATCAGCACTATCCATGTATTATATGATCGCGCTAAAGATGATGATCAATGCGCTTTCCTTGCCTACTTAAAAAAACAACCTATTACGATTTCTTATATTGATGGTCGTCCAACGTTCGCTTATTGTTTTGACCTAGTCAACCAACAATACCCAGAACGCAAAATTGTGCTCAGTAACGCCGACATTTATTTTAACGAGACACTGGATGCACTTGAAAACTATGATTTAAGCAATAGATTTCTCGTGCTTACCCGTTGGGATGCAAAATCAGATGGCTCTCTGAAGATTTTTGAACAGTATAAGCGCGATGGAAGTTTTGATGCCACCATGTCATATTTATCACACGATGTATGGATATTTAAAACACCATTACGCACATTCCCTGATGCGCATATACAAATGGGCACCTGGGCTTGTGATGGTTATATTGCCTACCAAGCTTTGTTAGCAGGATTGAAAGTAATCAACCCATGCTTGAGTATTCAAGGCTGTCATCTTCATAATTCTGGCCTTCGCCATTGGATTGCGCAAAGCACTCCTGGTCGTAAGGCGCTTATTGTTGATTGGTGTACTATTTAATGTTTTGCTGAATCATTTCAACAGATTGACCGATCAAGCGCTCAACTTCGGCACGATCTTCAGTGAAATTTTGTAGCACGTAATCGGAAACATCTTCGCGATTTTCGGGTCGACCGATGCCGAATCGCAAGCGGGCAAAGCCGTCGCCACAAGAAGCAATAATAGATTTAAGGCCATTGTGCCCTTTGTGACTGCCGCCAACTTTAAATTTCAGCTGACCGAACGACAACTCTAATTCATCGTGCACAACGAGAATATTTTCTGGTTTAATGCCTTGCTTAGCTAAATAAGAAATGACTTTACCAGAGTTGTTCATGAACGTCTGTGGTTTAATCAGCAGTATTTTTGCACCATTCAACATAATGTCGGCAATTTCCATGTGCTCCTTAGTACGCCAAGAACCACCATGGGCTTCAGCTAAAGCATCAAGAACGAGAAAGCCAATGTTATGTCTGTTGTAGTGATACTGCCTGCCTGGATTACCCAAGCCAATAATTGTGGAAATAGATCCGATGGAAATAGTATTTTGCATGCTCATTCTTTATAATCGCTTGTTTATTTTTTTGTTTTTTTACTCATATTTCTCTGTGCTGTTTTTTTTGCAGATTTCAGCTTTTTTTCGTCAATTTTAAGCGCTTTTGCCAGTTCAGTATCGTAGGCAGCAGCATCAACATTAACACATGACTTTTCCTCTTTGGCATCACCAATAGTGATCGTATACTCACGAACTTTAGCTGGCTCTACACCTTCCCAAGGTCGAGAATATGAAATAGTTATCGACGCTGTTCCATTTTTTAATGCCTTAAAAGTAAAAACGTCTTTGCCACCTGCGCCGGGCGTCTGAGCAGCTTGCACAGTAGTTTTATAAGTCTTATCAAGTTCTTGTAATAGACTATCATCTGATATTTTAGCACGCCAACCATAGCCGGTACTCGGATTACTATCCAAGGTAATTTCAAACTCTTGGCCAGGAGTTACTTGCATAGTTTCTTGTTGCGCATCCTCAGCAATTACTACGGTTCCCGCACAAAGCAAACTCAATGTTAGCATAATATTTTTCATACATAGTCCTTTTTTATTTGATGTTTTTTAGCGTATCAATAATCAAACTACTTATATCAAACTGTTTAATTTTCGGCGATGTTTTTTGTAGCGATATAGTGTTGGCAACGTAGACTGCCGTAAAGTGACTTTTCTCAAGTAGGTCAATAGCAGTGCCCGAAAGTACCGGGTGCACAAAATAGCCATAAATAGTTGAAAATCCTTGTTCGCGTAACGCATCGCACACATGCAACGCCGTGCCACCAGTATCAATCATATCATCAATAATAATTGCTGTTGTTCCAACACAATCGCCTGACCTGGCACCAATGCGTGTTTGGTCGGCAGCGTAACGTTCTTTGGCAAAAACAATATGCCCAACCTTTAAGCTATCGGCAACTGCTAGTGCACGGTCTTGCGCTCCATGGTCCGGCGCAACAATGCACGTTTCATTCAACACAATATCCTGCTGCTCGATATGCTCAATGAGTAACGGTACAACTGAAACAGAATGTACTGGAATAGAAAAAAAGGTTGCTACAAGTGGCGCATGCAATTCGACAACCACGAGTTCATCAACCCCCGCCGCTTCTATCATGCGCGCTACGAGTTCTGCTGCCCCTTTGCCACCAGGAATAATGCTTTTATCCTGCCGCGCATACCCAAAATAGGGCACAACACCAACAATACGCGCAGCGCCAGCATTTTTTACCGCATGCACTAACAACAGAAATTGCATAAGATTATAATGTGTTGGAGGATTGGTCGATTGCACAATGAACACGGTTGCGCCACGCAGAAGTGTGTAATCAGCAAAAGTAACCTCGATATCACCGTCGGCAAACTGTGTAATCTCAGGAACAATAAGTTGTTTACCAAAACCTTGAGCTATTTTTTGAGCCAACTCGAAGTGGCTTTGCGGCGCTACAATAACACTGTTCATGAATGACCCTTATGTATTTTTGTTCAATGTAGCATGAATAGGTACATTATTTGCAACAAAAATGGCTGGCGATTTTTATATTCGCCAGCCATTTTTAATTTCTAAAAAGCAGCTCTGCTTTACGCAGCAGCTGGAGCTTTTTTATTTGATACAACAGTCAACACGCTTGATGCTGTCTTGTCGTTACGAGCAAGCTTGCTTGAATAATGCTTGTTCATTTCTTTTACCACTTGAGCGGTAATATCAGCTTTACCTGAACTATAGACTATTTGACCGCTGTTCTTATCAACAACCAAGTCTAAACCTTCTTTTTTAGCTAATTGCTCAACCGATGAGCTCAAGCCTTCGATCATGATGCCCGTACCTTGTTGGATAACGAGCTTCATTTCGCCTTCGCTATTTTCCAAAGTATCTTTGTAGTCACGTTCCATTTTAACAAGTTCTTGTTTTTTCTTAGCAAGTGCAGCTTCATTCATCGTCGAAGCTTGTGATTTTAATTTAGTCATTGCATCTTCGTATGCTTTGCCCTTAGCTTCAATGTCTTGCGCTAATTGTTGACGTCTTGGTTCAACTTTCTTAGCAAAATCTTGACCTTCTTCTGAAGCTTGCATTGCTGAAGAAACATCGACAACACGAACTTTAAGATCTGCACGAGTAACATCAACAGCAGTATTTAATTCTGCCTTAGTAGTGGTTGGCATAGCTACTTCGCCCGTCTTTGCATTGATCACAGAAACGCCACCAATAATAGCAACGCTGAGCAGTAAACCTAGACCAAATTTATTAACATTTTTCATACGTCATCCTTTCAAATAGAGATTATTTTTATTAAGAAACAATAGAATCATACCTACATAATAACAATATCTTTTTTAGGGAAATAGTCAATTCGCCTTCGCTCTTTCGAGCTATGGCGGAACAAGTCCGCAAAGGAATGCTCACAGAAATCTAAATTGTTTACGCCCGAGCAAAAAATCTTGCCACAAATTTCCTCACCTCTTCAAGCACCACGATAGAAGACGAAACCATAATAACAATGCGCCAGTCATCCAAAGACAAAGGCACTGTTTTAAAAATAGCATGCATAAATGGTGCATAGATCAACAAGAACTGTAAACAGAGCACAAAAGATGTTGAAAGCAGCAACCAACGATTACTGAACAATCCAGACTGCACAATAGATAGCTTTTCAGACCGGCAATTCCACACATTAAACCACTGAAACATCGCCATCGTCAGTAACGTCATGGTTCGCGCATACGCAAGATCGACCTTATAGTTTGCATAAAACACCAAAAGCGACCCAATGCCCATAGGAAGCGCCATGAATAGTGATTTTAAAATCATATTTCTATCCACAAGTCGCAGCTTACGAGTCAGCCAACTTTTATGTAATAAACCAGGTTCTTCCGGTTCGACAGAAAGTGCTATATTCAAAAAACCATCAGTCACTAAATTAAGCCATAAAATTTGCGCAGCGGTAATCGGCAAAGGGAGTCCCAGACTCAAAGCAAAGAGTACAATTAAAACTTCACCTAAATTAGTAGTAAAAAAATAAAGAATAACGCGTCGTAAAGCGCCAAAAATATGCCTGCCTTGCTCAATAGCTTTGACAATATTCACAAAAGAATCGTCGAGCAAAACTATATCGGAAGACTGCTTGGCAACTTCTGTACCTATTTGACCCATAGCTATGCCCAAATCAGCGGCAATCAATGATGGCACATCATTGATGCCATCGCCTGTCATTGCCACAATTTTGCCAAGTCTATGAAACATCGTGATAATTCTTAATTTGTTTTCTGGACTCACTCGAGAATAAACCGTGGTATGATCCAATGCACGTACTAATTCTTCGTCAGACAAACAATTAAATTCAGACCCATCAATTGCGCGATCGCCCTCGGTAAAAATTCCTACCTCTTTTGCTACACGCAGTGCTGTTTTTTGATGGTCACCTGTCGCCATAATAATACGTAACCCAGCCATACGTGCTTGCGTAATAACGCCTGCAACTTCTGGCCTAATAGCATCTTGTATGCCAACAACGCCAAGTATTGTTAAGTCAGTTTTTACCTGATCTTTAAAAAATATTAACTGCTTATCTGCTTGGTCTGGCATATTGTCTATAGAAAATGATTTAATTGCTACCGCTACAACACGTAACCCACTATCCAAAAACTCTGCTAAATTTTTTTGCATGATTGGTGTAATGATTGTAGACCGTTGCATAACTAACTCAGGAGATCCAATAATAAACGCAACTCCTTCGCTGTCTTTTTGATAAAAACCAACATGATACGGCGTCAATGGATCAAAGGGAATTTCATATATTTTTTTATAGCTTGTTTCAAGATCATCACGCACTAGTCCAATTTTTTGAGAAAAAACATACAAAGCTGCTTCTGTTGGATCACCCTTTATAGTGAATAAATCGCGTGCTGCATCATAATTAATCTCTGCACTATTGAGAAGCGATGCTGCAATTGCAAGCTTAGTAAGCTCTGACTGCTCTTCAAGCAACATTTTTTTACTACCTTGCATTACTGAGCCTTGCGTATGATACCCTGAACCAGAAATTTTCCAAGATGTCTGGTCGGCAAAAACATCGGTTACCACCATTTCATTGCGTGTTAATGTACCCGTCTTATCAGTAATAATAACATCAGCACGACCCAATGCTTCAACCGCCTGCATATTTTTAACAAGCACATTTTGCTTTGCCATACGATAGACACCGCCTACAAGCACCAAGGTAAAAACAACCGGTAACCCTTCAGGCACTACACAAATAAAAAGTGCCGTGACCATAACCAACAACTCTTTGAGAGGCTTTCCGGTTGCAAAACCAATGGCAAACAAACCAATGCACAATAAAAAAATGCCAATTAAAATAACATACGAAACTCTATCAAGCTCTTGTTTAAGCGGCATATCGGTTTGAATTTCTTCAGTCGATGCATGAATTTTACCAATCGCTGTCTGTGCACCCGTTGCAATAACGATGGCTCGCCCAGAACCTGCAAGAATATAGGTACCTTTGTACGCTATATTGGTACGCTCGGCCAATATAGCCTCATCTTCAACAATATCGATATTTTTTCTGACCGGCATTGATTCTCCTGTGAGAATAGCCTCATCAATATTCAGATTATTAGATTCAATAATCCGCGCATCGGCAGGAACCCGATTGCCTTCTTGCAGTAGTATAAGATCCCCAACAACAAGATCCTCATCATTAACCAACATTTTTTGGCCATCACGAATCACCACACACTGGGAGACAATAAATTGTTTTAAACTTTCAAGAATTGAACGAGTGCGTCCTTCCTGAATAGTGCCAATAATGGCATTAAACAAAAGAACACCACTAATAATAAAGGCATCAAGTTTGTCAGGCCCTGCAAAAAAAATAATAGTCGCAGCTGCCAACAAAATATAAATTAATGGATTGTAAAATTGGCTCAAAAAAACAGCTGGCCACGATTTGACGGGTGTTTCTAATAATTTATTCGGACCGTATTGCGCCAAACGTTTGTAAAATTCCTGATAAGAAAGCCCGTTATGAGCGTCGGTATTTAATTTTCTAATAAGTTGTGCGACCGTTAATTGATGCGGCTCCATGCATTAATACCTCGTAAAAATATACTCATTGAAATTTTGTAATGATGAGAATCAATGATAATCAAAAAAGGTAAGAACATCAATGAAAGCTATGGATAAGAAAATTATCGATGTGTATATAAAAAAAGAGCGGGAGACTTATAAAAATAACTTCCCTAAAAATGCTTGCGCATTTACCCCACTCCCCTTCAAAAAAAGTCTCCCGCACCCCTCATATTTCAAATATCTACTGTTAACTATAAGTAACTCCATGCGTGTATTGCAAGATTAAAAAAAATTATTAAAAAAAA